>CAZFQW010000395.1:0-4130 GCA_964521225.1 uncultured Roseobacteraceae bacterium | reverse complement strand
TCTTTAAATTTCTTATTTTCAAATGCTTACAAAAACTTAAACATGCTCTTAATACCTATTATTGAAAAGTGCGTGATAGATTTCATTTTGGTTCATTTCTTTTGTTTCGCCTACTTGCATGTTGTCAAGTCTAAGCTCTTCAATGGCAACTCTCACAAGTCTGAGCGTAGGAAAACCTACTTTTGCTGTCATTTTTCTGACTTGTCTGTTTTTACCTTCTGTCAATTTTAGAGAAATCCACGAAGTAGGAATATTTTGTCTGAACCTTATCGGGGGGTTTCGCTCAGGCAGTGTTGGTTCTTCGATAACCGACGCTTTAGCAGGAAGTGTAAGATGCTTTTTCTTATTTACTTTAATTTCTATGCCGCCTCTCTCCAGTTTTTGTATAGCTTCCAAATCAATTTGCCCCTCAACCTGAATCCAATATTCTCTTTCATGAGAAAATTTAGGATTGAGTACTTTATAATTTACACGAACATCGTTCGTAAGGATTAAAAGCCCTTCGCTATCCATATCGAGCCTACCTACTGGGTAAACATCTTTAGGAAAATCGCCTAAAGACTTTAGCGTTGGTCTGTCGTTTTCGTCTTGAAATTGGCTAAGTACCCCAAAAGGCTTGTAAATAATGAAATAACGGTTTGTAGCTTTCATAGAAGTGTTTCAGAATAATTTGAGTTTAAATTTTTCTTCCAATTGAAATATCCGACAAATGCCAATATTAGGTAAATGCAATATAAAACAGTGGTGATTTCTAAGCCTTTTATGTAGTAAATAATAATACAAGCACTATTTACAATCATCCATAAAAGCCAATTTTCAATATATTTTCGAGCGAGCATGTAAGTACCTACTAGGCTAAATGCGGTGGTAAATGCATCAGCATAAGGCAAGGTGTTTTCTGTAAATTCACTAAATAAAAAACCCATTATGAGGGTGGAAATCGCGCCAATTAGCAGTAAAATCAGGTTTTTTTTTGTTGAGCCTCGCTTCACTTCCAATTTCTGATTGTCTCCATTTGAGTTGCTAACACCAAAAACCCATTGATACCACCCGTAAAAGCCCATTATTAAGTAAACTAAATGCAACAATACATCACCAAAAAGGAACACTTCCCAAAAGACATAGAGGTAACAAAAAACGCTTAAAAGCCCAATGGGCCAGCCCCAAGGGTTTTCTCTAGTATTTAAATAGATGCTGATAACTCCAGCGATTGCCCCGATACTTTCCCAGGAATTATTAATGAAATAGTTGCTAATTGTTTCAATCATTTTGCAAACTTAGGTAACATAATTAATCTAATTCTCTTTAAGAATATTGAAGGTGCTAAATTCGTATTCTTAAAATTAATTTTATGCCGTTATTTGAACTCAACAAACAGTTTATTTTTCCTTCTCCAAATCTGGCTACAAAATCGGGTTTATTAGCCATTGGAGGAGGCCTTGAACCAGAACGCATTCTTAAAGCGTATCAAATGGGGATTTTCCCATGGTTTAACCCCGGCGAGGTTCCACAATGGTGGTCGCCCGACCCAAGGTTTGTACTTTTTCCTACTTCACTTAAAATTTCGAAAAGTATGAAACAGGTACTTAGGAAAAAACAATTCAAAGTTACTTTCGACCAAGATTTTCTGGGAGTAATTAAAGGCTGCCAAAAAATATTTAGACCCGGGCAGTTTGGGACATGGATTTCAAATGAAATCGTCGGTGCTTACAATATTTTGCATCAAATGGGCTTTGTCCATTCGGTTGAAGTGTGGGAAAATGAGAAATTAGTAGGTGGTTTATATGGAGGTGTTTTAGGAAAGTGTTTTTTTGGGGAATCGATGTTTAGTAAAGTAAGCAATGCTTCGAAGGTGGGTTTTATTACGCTTGTAAAAAATTTAATGGCGCAGCAATTTGAGCTAATCGACTGCCAAATTCATAGCGCCCATTTAGAAAGCCTAGGTGCTGAAATGCTTGATAGAAAATACTTTTTGACTTATGTGGAAAACAATCAGAATCAACCTATTAAGAAAGAAAACTGGAATCAAATTTTTAAAAGTGATTTTGAAAAATGGTAAAAGCAGTTACATCAAACCCTGAGTATTCTATTGTTATCCCTGTATATAATAGCGCATTGATCTTGCCTCAATTAATTGATGCATTGTTTGAAGAACTCCCTTTAATACTGCCCTCTTTTGAAATTATTTTAGTGGATGACCACTCAAAAGACAACAGTTGGGAGCTGATACAAAAAGCCTGGCAGCAGCATAAACCCCTACTAAAAGCAATTAAGCTGAAAAAGAATTATGGGCAATATAAAGCCATTGAGGAAGGAATTAAAAAATCTATAGGTACATGGGCTATTACAATGGATGATGATATGCAAATACACCCAAAAGAAATTGCCATGTTGCTTCGTGCGCAAGAACAAACTGACACAGAGCTTGTTTATGGTTACTGCTCTTATTGTTCAGCTAATTCTTTACAACGGCTAGCTAGTCAATTCCCCCAATGGCTTGTTCAGGGTAAGTTTTTTTCTCAAGGGCGGATTACTTCTTTCAGCTTATCTCATAAAACTTTAGCCCAAAGTGCCTTAAATTCAATTAGCAAGGCAGAGCATTTAAGTTTAAAAATTCACCAATTAGCCTCTAAAGTTCATTATGTATCAATAAATAAATTAGCACAAAGAGCCATAGGTGTTTCTAGCTATTCATTTATAAAACGATATTTATTACTTGTTGATATTCTGCCTATGTCGCCTTTCTTTTATTATATCATTATCATTAATCTGTTGAGTTGGTCAGGAACGATAATGATAGCCACAATTATTAAAATATCATTTTTTAGTATTCTATCATTATCATTACTTAGCATCCTCAACTTTTTGGGTAGTTATCCTTGGCTTCTTTTTTTATTTAGGAAACAGCAAAATACTATTGTTGAAATAGACTGTAGCTTACAATGAATATTTGTATAGATTCACAAAACGAAATAGTGTGTACAACAACACCGTGGAATGACGAGGCGGTTGGAGGGAAAAGTTGTGAAATAGAGTCTTTTGTTTTTAGTGATGAAAATAGGCTAAAAGAACTGTTAAATACATTAAACCAGCAGGTAAGCCACAAAAACATAAAATTTCTCTCTACAAGAATATCAAGTAACAATCAAGTTCTTAGAAAAGCATTAGTTAAAAATGGATTCTATTTTGCCGAACATTCTTTCCGAATTCAGTTTAATTTACAGAGCAATAATGCAAATCTTTGGAAGCCCTATTCGCAAAAAAAACTTATTTATCTATCAAAAATCAGCGAGCTAGAACAGGTTAAAAATATCGCTCGAAATAATTTTTTTCATGGAAGATTTCACGAAGACCCTTTTATTTCGCAGGACTTCGCTTCTAAAAGAAATATGAGGTGGGTTGAAAGTGCTTCTACACAAGGGTTAGAGTTTTTACTCTATAAAATTGAAGAGGAAGTAATTGCTTTTTTAATGCTTTCAGCGCAAGAGAAATCGGTAGAGATTTATTTTGGGGGAAGTAAAAAACAAAGTACAACCACGCCAAAACTAATTGCCAGTGGTTTAGAGTTTTATAGGAATAAGAATTACAATAAATTCCTATTCAATATTTCTGCTTCTAACTTAAAGATGGTCAATATTGTAGTAAGAATTGGAGGAAAAGTAATTGATTCGCTATTTGGTTATCATAAAGCTTATGAAGGCTGATACTCTTTAGGCCAAAACTGTGGGAATTTCAACAAATCGCTTTCAATATCAATATCCGATAAAGTTTTTAAAGCTTTATAACTCAATCTTAGGTTTTCAAAAGCCTCTATCGTATTTTGAAAAACCGCTGCTGTACCCCAAGGCTTCTCTTTAAAAACTTGAGAATGAAGTTGATTCATCCCTAATAAATAATAGCCACCATCATCGGCAGGTCCAATAACAGCATCGTGATTTTCTAAAACAGAAAATGCATTTTCTAAAACAGATTTGTCTATTTCGGGGCAATCGCTTCCTATGATGCAAACATTTTCAAATCCTTCTTCAAAACAGTATTGGAAAGTATTTTCCATTTTTTGCCCAAGGTTCTCTCCTACTTGATTTTGCTTTTTATATGCGATATTATTCCAACTATCATCTAAGACAATC
>CAZFQW010000394.1:0-4136 GCA_964521225.1 uncultured Roseobacteraceae bacterium | reverse complement strand
TCAAAGCCACGTACTTCCATGAGTGCAATGGCGAGTGCATCGCCCATTGCCAGCGTTGCGGTTGTAGAGGAGGTCGGGGCTAACCTCAGCGGGCAGGCTTCTTCTTCCACGCTTACATCGAGCCAAAAGTCTGAGTTTTTTACAAGGGTAGATTCTTTGCGCCCGCAGATGGCAATCAGTGTATTTTTGTTGTGCTTTAGTGCGGGTATTAATTTAATTACTTCTTCTGTTTCTCCAGAATTTGAAATCCCCAAAAAAATATCGGAGGCTGTAATCATTCCTAAATCGCCATGGAAAGCTTCGGCAGGGTGCATAAAAAACGAAGGCGTTCCTGTGCTTGCCAGTGTCGAAGCTATTTTTTTTCCGATTAACCCCGATTTGCCCATTCCGCAGATTACCACTTTGCCCGTACAACTTTGTATAAGAGTAACCACTTTAATAAAGTCTTCTGTTAATCGTTCTTTAAGCCCTTCTATGGCTTTGGCTTCTACCTCAAATACTTTTTGAGCACTTGCTATAATTGCCTTTGGAGAAACTGGATCTACTACTTTCATTTATGTATTCGTGTTGTTATTATTTTTAAAGTTCAGCACATCTGTAAGCATATTCTTTAAGATGTTAGCACCTCACGATACGTTCTAGCTTACACGCTGAAGCGTCTTTTGCAGTTAAATTCGTATAATGCTGAGTGGCAACAAATTAATGCAGTTCTATTCGCTTGATAATTAAGTCATCAATTTTATTGAAAAGTACTTGAGGTTTTAATGTTCGCCAGTTTACCGTATCGAGTGCTCCACCAAAATTCACATACCAATCTATATTATACTTTTTCCATTCGTCTTGTACAAACTCTCTGAAATTGATGGCGGCAATCCACCCATTTTCTACATCTTCAAACCATTCTTCGTAGTAGCTATCATCAGAACCATGAAAATTAAAAACATTTTCGCCAATCAAGATAAACTTAGAGATTCCTTTTTTTACTAGTCGGTCTATTACTTGTCTTTTTAGAAACATAATATCGTTATGTAGAGTGTCATTCCACTCGCCAATCATTTCAATAATGGCAACGCCTGCGTTGTACTCGGCAAAAATCAGTTTTATATATAGCGTTTCGGAACCTATATAATCCCACGACGGATGAATATAATAGCCGTATATATCGTTGGTATATTGTTGAAAGTTGCTTTGATGCCCAAAAAAAGGAGCATTTTCATCGTCGAAAGGAAGGTAATACTTCTCCCATCGGTAGAAAGGTTCTATCTCGTGCATTTTCTGAATAGTATTATGTAATTTTAAGGTCAATTGCTAACTTAACAATTCGTACTTACGTGAGTTTCTTTTTCTCAATATCAAGCACTTTTTGGCGTTCTAAATTATTTGAATTGTTGAACCGAAAGCAAAGGTTTTATTGGTTTCTGTTTTCGACTATTTTATGTCACAAAATTAACTAAATACAATGGAGTTTCCCGAAATAAACAAAGTGAGCATATTAGGATGCGGTTGGCTCGGTTTAGCCTTAGGCGAGTATCTGGTAAAAAAAGGGTATGAAGTAAACGGTAGCGTTACATCAGATGCAAAAAAACCTACACTTGAGGCGGTAGGCATTAAGCCCTACACCATTCGTTTACTTCCTTCGCCAGAAGGAGATAACTTTAAAGAATTTTTAGATTCTGATTTACTAATTATTAGTGTCCCTCCGGCAAGAGACCCCGACGAAATGGAAACGCTCCATGCCCAGCAAATTACCACCATAAAAAATAATGTTGAAAACCTACCCATTAGTAAAGTAATTTATATTAGTTCTACCTCGGTGTATCCTAATACGAACACAACGTTAAACGAAAACAGCGATACGGCAAAAGACAAAGCGGCAAAACGCATATTATTAGCCGAAGCAGAGCTGCGAATTAACACAAAACTCGATGCTACCATTTTAAGGTGCGGCGGCTTAATGGGTTACGATAGAATTCCGGGGAAATACTTCGCAGGGGCAAAAGATTTGGACACCGGGCACATTCCAGTGAATTTTGTTCATAGAGATGATGTAATTGCAATTATAGAATACATTATTCTGAAAAATGATGCAAATTCATGGAATAAAGTATTTAACGTGGTAGCAGGAAAACATCCAACCCGAAAAGAAATTTACCTAAAAAATGCAGAGGAGTATGGCTTCGAAGCACCAAGTTTTTCAGCAGATACCTCTGCGCAATGGAAAATAGTGGACGGTAAGAAAATCACACAAAAAATGGGTTATAAATATAAGTTTGATGACCCTATGGGGTTTGAGTACTCTGCGCAGTAAAGAAGGACCTTTATGGTTTTAAGTACTTAAATAAAAGTACGCCTTGCATTAATTTGTTATGCGAGTTTCTAATAAAAGATGCTACCCTAAAAAGATAGATACTTTTGCAACCATACTTGCTCGGCAAATGCTCGATAGTTTTTGTAGAACTATTTATTATCAATACAAGAATGCATAAATACATAAAAAAGGCGCAATAGAACATCTATTGCGCCTTTTTTATAATTGGTGAAATCTCTAATGAAGTTTTGTTGTAATTTTAATAGTCGTGTTTTGTTGTTTTATGTATTCTGATTGTTTGTCTTTCTTATCTCTACTATTTGCCGCATCTAACGCTACAAATGCTAACATTCCCACAATAGCTAATAGCATAACTGCTTTCTTAATTATCATAGTATATCATTGTTTTTGTTAAAAAAGCTTTCGCAAGGAATTATTTTTATATTACAATTCCAAGAAAAATTATGATTTATTTTATTTTTTCCTGAAAAATAAGTTGATTGGAACGCCTTCAAAGCCAAAATGCTGCCTCATTTTATTTTCAACAAATCTTATGTAAGGAGCCTTAATATATTTGGGATGATTACAAAAAAATGCAAATGTAGGCGTGTAAGTGGGTAGTTGTGTAATGTATTTAATTTTAATGTGCTTGCCTTTATAAGCCGGAGGAGGGATTCGTTCTATCTCTTTTAACATCACTTCGTTTAAAGTAGAGGTAGAAACTTTTTTCTGTCTTTCCTCTACTACTTCCATTGCTTTTTCAATCACTTTCATTACTCGCTGCTTTTCAAGTACCGACGAAAAAATAATAGGCACATGGCTGGCAAATGGAATTCTAGATTTAATTTCACTTTCAAAATCTCTGGCAGTATTATTCTCCTTCTCAATTAAATCCCACTTATTCACCATAATTACAACCCCTTTCCCGTTGCTAATTGCCAACTGAAGGATGCTTAAATCTTGGGCTTCTATACCTCGCTCTGCATCTAAAATCAAGATACATACATCTGCTTTTTCTATTGATTTGATGGCACGAAGTACAGAGTAAAACTCAATATTTTCTTTCACTTTCGATTTTCTTCTTATCCCCGCAGTATCTGTAATAATAAAATCTTTTCCGAACGAAGTATAATGTGAGTCTACCGCATCGCGTGTAGTACCGGCAATGTCTGTTACAATGCTTCTTTCTTGGTTGAGTAGCAGGTTTACAAAAGAAGACTTCCCGACATTAGGGCGGCCTATTACAGAAATCCTCGGTGTATCAGATTCTTCCTCTTCAATGATAGGCATCTCTTTTACAACTGCATCGAGTAGCTCGCCTGTACCGCTTCCATTTGCCGAGGAAACCGTAAATAGCTCGCTATCTAGCCCTAAAGAATAGAATTCTGTAGCTAGCTGGATTTTTTCGTGGTTATCGGCTTTGTTCGCCACAAGGAATACGGGTTTGTTCGATTGCCTTAAAATTTCAGCAAATTCTTCGTCGAGTGGGGTCATGCCAGAAATACAATCAACCATAAAAATAATTACTGTAGCTTCTTCCATTGCAAGCCCAACTTGCTCCCGAATCGCTTCTTCAAAAACGTCTTCAGAACCTACCACATATCCTCCGGTGTCTATTACCGTAAATTTCTTTCCGTTCCATTGAGCCTCTCCGTAATGGCGGTCGCGTGTAACGCCACTTTCATCGTGCATAATTGCATCTCTTTCTTCAACCAAACGGTTAAAAAGTGTAGATTTCCCAACATTTGGCCTGCCTACAATTGCCGCTATATTTCCCATAACTCTTGAGTGTTTAGTTTTGAGTGTTGAGCAACACCGTGGTAATCGG
>CAZFQW010000393.1:0-4142 GCA_964521225.1 uncultured Roseobacteraceae bacterium | reverse complement strand
CATTTAATGGGCTTTTGCTCTAATTAAAATTAAGATTCCGACTTTAGTCGGTTAACATTGATATTATATTTAACTCAAAAAAGTAGAAGAAAAAGTTAATAAACATCAAGCATAAAATATTTTTTTAATCTACTAACAACGAGTATCAGTTTATTAAAAACAGAGTACCAAAAATTAGTTACCTTTGCAGTTTCTTATAAACCGATAAAAATTAGCTGAAAGCGATTATGCAGATTTTGAGTGAACAGGAAATCCTGAGAAGAGAGAAAAGACAACAGTTAATGGATTTGGGAATTAACCCTTATCCTGCTGATTTATATACAATTACACATTCGGCTCAAGCAATAAAGAGCACGTTCGAGGAAGGTAAACAGGGCTTCGAAGAAGTTTCCCTAGCAGGCCGATTGATGGCGAACCGCATTTCGGGGGCTGCTTCTTTTGCTGAGTTACAAGATTCAACAGCTAGAATTCAACTTTATTTCCGTAGAGATGATATTTGCCCCGGCGAAGACAAAACAATGTACAACACCGTTTTCAAGAAGTTGTTAGACATTGGCGATGTAATTGGCGTAAAAGGGTTCGTATTTAAAACCCAAATGGGGGAAACTACAATCCATGTAAAAGAATTTACCTTGCTCACAAAATCGTTAAAGCCGCTTCCACTTCCTAAGAAAGACAAAGATGGAAAGGTGTACGATGCCTTCACCGACCCAGAAACGCGCTACCGACAACGTTATGTCGATTTGGTAGTAAATCCACAGGTTCGTGATGCATTCATCAAGCGTACTAAACTGATGAATGTAATGCGTGAGTACCTGAACGAAAAAGAATATTTAGAAGTAGAAACGCCTATTCTTCAGCCACTGTATGGTGGAGCGGCAGCTCGTCCGTTCAAAACGCACCACAATACCTTGGACATGACGCTCTACATGCGAATTGCCAACGAGTTGTATTTAAAGCGACTTATTGTAGGCGGCTACGATGGTGTTTATGAGTTCTCGAAAGATTTTAGAAACGAGGGAATGAGCCGTTTCCACAACCCAGAGTTTACACAAATTGAGTTGTATGTAGCCTACAAAGACTACGAGTGGATGATGAACTTGGTAGAAGAAATGGTAGAAAAAGTTGCCATTGCTTTACACGGCACTACCGAAGTTAAGGTGGGTGAAAACACGATTAACTTCCAACGTCCTTGGAAACGTTTCACCATGTTCGAAGCCATTGAGCATTTCACACAGATTGATATTTCTGAAATGGAGGAGGCGCAGTTGCGAGCAACTGCACAGAAAATAAATGTACCTGTAGACGAAACAATGGGCAAGGGAAAATTGATTGATGAGATTTTTGGTGAAAAGTGTGAGCCGTTCTTGATTCAGCCCACCTTTATTACCGATTACCCCGTTGAAATGTCGCCCTTAGCGAAAAAGCACAGAAGCAAAGAAGGTTTGGTAGAGCGTTTCGAGGCAATTTGTAATGGAAAAGAAATTTGTAACGCCTTTTCTGAACTGAACGACCCTATCGAACAGCGCAAACGCTTTGAAGAACAACTAGAGTTAGGCAAACGTGGCGACGACGAGGCGATGGTGCTCGACGAAGACTTTTTACGCGCCTTGGAATATGGCATGCCGCCAACGGCAGGTTTGGGCATTGGTATAGATCGGTTGTCGATGATTATGACCAACTCACACTCTATCCAAGAAGTGCTGTTCTTCCCTCAGATGAAGCCAGAAAAGAAGGCTACCATTGCTACAAAAGAAGAGTACATGGCAATTGGGGTAAGAGAAGAACTGATTCCAATGCTTCATAAATTAGGGTTCTATACCATTGATGCCATCAAAAAAGCAGAGTTAAATAAGCTTTTTAATGATGTTTGCGGAATGCGTAAAAAATTAAAGTTGAACAATGTGAAAAACCCATCGAAAGAAGAGGTAGAAGGTTGGTTAGCATAAGCTACGCTTTTATACATAAAAAATCCCTAGCTGATAATTTCAGTTGGGGATTTTTCATTAGAGAATGATGGTAACAACTATCAACAAGATTGGTAAGCACCGTGCAGGGGGTTTAAAGTCATCAAACAAGAGTGCCTTTTTCGTATTGATAGAAACAATTCGAAATGCCATGATTTGAGCGAGTTAATACACTTTAACGAAGAAGAAGCCATGCTATTAAAAACCTCCACGATTAAAGTAGACAAAACAATCCCCCAAACCCAAACCCATACCGTCCCCAAGCTCCCTGCTCCCGTTCGGCTGCAAGAATATGGTGTAGGCATTTTTAGTGCTGCAATTACTAAATCAGCCTTAAAGAAAGCCCTGAAGAAGAAGTGCCTCACAGTAAATGAAGTGGTGGCTACCTCAGCAACTTTTATCTGTGGTGGAGAGGTAATACAATTCACTATTCCCGAAGATGTAAACCCAACGAAAAAGTTAATATTTCCTCTTAAAACATTGTTTGAAGATGATTATCTGGCGGCAATCCATAAACCTGCGGGAATTTTGGTGAGTGGCAATTGTTTTAAAACCATCGCCAACGCCTTACCACAGAACATACAAAGAAGTACGCTTGCTGATGCGACCGTTCCACAGCCCGTTCATCGGTTAGACTATGCAACTACGGGGGTTTTATTGGTTGGGAAAACCAGGGCGAGCATCCGCGCTTTAAATAAAGTATTTGAAAATAAAGAGGTGCAGAAAACCTACTATGCAATTACCATTGGCGAAATGAACAGTCAAGGAAAGATTACTTCAGAAATTGATGGCAAGAAAGCACAAACAGACTATACCCTTTGCGAATCGGTTTTTTCTAAACGTTTCGGTACGCTCAACTTGGCAAGGTTGTCTCCCCAAACAGGCAGGAGACATCAAATACGAAAGCATCTTGCCAGCATCGGAAACCCAATTTTGGGAGATAAAGATTATGGGATGGAAGGCTTAATTTTAAAAGGGAAAGGTATGTATTTGCACGCCTATTCGGTAAAATTTAGACATCCGTTTACTCATCAAGAGTTTTATTTGGTAGACCCGTTCCCTCGGGGATTTAAGAAAATATTTGTAGATTTAAAGGATTAAAAAGACCATTGCAGCCCAAAGACGTGTTTTTTTGTTATCTCAATCGCAGGGCGAAAACTATAAGGTTTACTTGTCCTATTTTTAGACTCTTCGCAAGCTCAGAATGACACTAAAATTTAGTCTTTGGGTTCAAAAAAAAAGATTATAACCCCTGATTCGCATAACTACTTTCAATTTACAAAAAAAGGGTTGCCTGCTTTTACCTATCTAATCCCGCAAAATCAGATACGCTCCTCCGCATACAGCTCTAACTCCAACTGCATTTTAGCCACACGGTCCTCTACCGTTTCTGAGCTAATTTGGTCGCGTAATCTATCCACCAAAATTGGGAAAGAGAAGGGTGAAGGCTTCTGAGGAGTGGTAATAATAATTTCTTTGTTTGCCATGGTATCAAAGGCTTTTTTTACACGGTCTTCTCCCATTTGTTGCCCCATTACCTCGTGGTAAGCTTGTTTAATGAGTAAGTGGTTCGGTTCGTATTCCACGAACACTTCAAACAGCATTTTTGACGACGCTTGTAAGTGCCTTGTTTTCACTGCCTTACCGGGGTAACCTTGGAAGAGTAAACCGGCAATTGCTGCAATTTCTCGAAACCTACGCTTTGCCATTTCAGAGTTGTTGATGCTTCGGGCAAGGTCGTCAATCAAATTTTCGGAAGAGAACAGTCCTTCTTTTAAGGCGTATGCTAGGGGGATTTCGGCATCGGAAAGGAGTTCAAAACCGTAGTCGTTCATAGCCATGGAAAAAGTAATGGGCTGCATTTGGCTGATGCGCCAAGCAATTACTCCGGCAAGAAGTTCGTGTACTCCTCTGCCTTCAAAAGGGTAGAAAAACACGTGATGCCCTTCTTCTGTTTCTATCTTTTCGATTAGTAGTTGGTGAGGTTGAGGGATTGCCGACCATTGATTTTGCAGTTCCATTAAAGGCAAAATGGTTCGCATTTCAATGGATTTATCGGTTTGATAATTGGCAATTTTATGGACGATTAAATTAGCTAGTTGAGAGGAAAGCAACATCCTTGCGCCAGTCCACCGGGGAACGTACCCTTTTTTCTCTGTGCTGGGCTTCACCTTT
>CAZFQW010000392.1:0-4148 GCA_964521225.1 uncultured Roseobacteraceae bacterium | reverse complement strand
CTCTTTAAATTTCTTATTTTCAAATGCTTACAAAAACTTAAACATGCTCTTAAATATTTACTTATATCCAATCACTTTTTTTAAAATCATCCTTTGGATTGAATAAGGCAAAAACCTTGACAAAAAAGCAAATGTTTTGGTATCGGTACCTACAAACCAATGAAGTTTATTTTTATGTACTGCTTTCCAAATAATGTTAGCGATATCCTCGGCAGTTAGTTTTACCTTATCGGGCGTTAAGCTCTGATAGTCTTTGTAATACTTTCTTACCATGTCGGTATCTACAAAAATGGGTAGCAAATCGCTTACCTTTATCCCGTATTTTTCAAAGCCAACAGACCAGCCTTCTGTTAGGCTCTTAACTGCCGATTTAGTAGCTGCATAAACGGGCAATTCGGGGTTTCCGAACAGTGCAGAAGCCGATGAAAGATTAATAATATGGCTTCCTTTATTTTGTTTTAAAAGAGGCAACGCATGGTAGGTAGTGTTAATTACTCCTTTTAGGTTTACCTCTATAATTTTATGCTGATTTTCAAGTGAGTGCGATTCAAACGGACCCACTTCAACCACTCCCGCATTGTTTACCAAAACATTGAGTTGCTGATTGGTGATTTGAGCGAGCTTTACCATAGCCTCATTTACTTGGTCGGCATTGGTTACATCGCAGGGGATAGCAACGGCATGCGGCTTACCCAATTCTTTGGCAAGTGCCTCAATCGCCGCGCCGTTGATATCCATCAGCACTACAAACCAGTCATTTTTTACAAATAGCCGTGCGGTAGCTTCTCCAATTCCTTTTCCTGCGCCAGTGATGGCAATTATTTTTTTAGACATCTTCTTTTATTTCGTCAATTTTCTCGAAAGAGGTAATTACTCCTTTAATTAAAGCAGAGCTGAAACCTTGGTGCTCCATTTCGTTTAACCCTGCAATGGTGCAGCCTTGTGGCGTTGTTACTTTATCAATTTCGTATTCGGGATGATGCCCACTCTCTAGCAATAGCGAAGCCGCGCCTTTTACCGTTTGCGAAGCAATTAATTGCGAAACTTCTGCACCAAAACCAATTTGTATTCCCCCCTGCGAAGCCGCTCTGATAAACCGAAGCGAATAAGCAATACCACAAGCACCAAGTACCGTAGCTGCTGCCATTAGGCTTTCGTCGATAATAATGGCTTTACCTAACTGCTCAAAAATATGCACCACAGCTTCTTGCTGTTCTTCGGTGCTGTTACTAGTAGAAATACAGGTCATGGACTCTCTAATGGCAATTGCAGTATTGGGCATTGCCCTAAAGAGTGCCACCTTTTTCCCTACAACGGCTGCCATCTCGTTTAAACCTGCGCCTGTTACTACCGAAATCAGCACGTGTTGGGCACTATCTATACTTCCTGAAATTGAAGCTAAAACTTCTCGTATTTGATAAGGTTTAATTGCAAGAATTACATATTTACTCTGTTTTACCGCTTCATTATTATCAGCAGTTACACGAACGCCTTGCTCTTGTAGCAATTTGAGTTTATCTATTTTCCTTCTAGTAACTATAATTTCTTCTGGTTGGAAAAATTTACTTTTAAGGAGTCCTTCAGCGATGGCAGTACCTAAATTTCCGCCACCTATAATAGCGATACTTTTGTTTGTCATGTTATTTTTAAAAAAGTGATGCTCAAAAATAATGATACTGACTCAAGATGTAACTATTTAGCGCTTTGTTTTAGGATGTTAATGCTGTGCAACAACTCATTTCTCTAAAATTTAACTTTTGAAAAATAATCAGTTTGAAATACAAAAAACTTATCATTTACTACAAAAATGATAATCAAGCTTAATTTTTGGGAAATTAATTTAGGGGAATAAATAGGTATTAAATAGTTACCATTTAACTCAATAAAAAAAGAGAAGACAAAATGCCTTCTCTCGATATTTTCTAAAATAAAAAAGAATTACTTAACCGCTGCCAGTGCTTTTTCGTAATTAGGTTCTTGCCCAATTTCTGGTACTTGTTCGGTATAAACAACTTTTCCGGCCTCATCGATTACTACAATTGCTCTAGAGTGTAGGTGAATAAATGGAGGGTCGATGATGGTTACGCCGTAGTCTTGCCCAAATGCGCCTGTTGCATAGTCTGAAACGGTAATCACATTTTCAATGCCTTCTGCACCGCAAAAACGTGCTTGTGCAAATGGTAAATCACGAGATACACAAAGAACTACTGCGTTATCAAGCTCAGCAGCTTGCTTATTAAATGCACGAACAGAAGCGGCACAAATGCCTGTATCTATACTTGGGAAAATATTTAAAATAACTTTTTTACCGCTGTAGTCGGCAAGCGATGTTGTTGATAAATCGTTTTTGGTAAGTGTAAAGTCTTTTGCTTGTGACCCTACTTCGGGGAGGCTACCACCTGTATTAATTGCGTTTCCGCCCAATGTAATTTCGCTCATAATTATTGAGTTTAAAATGATGATAATTTAAATATTAGAACCGATTAACTAACACGTAAGATAAGGGAATGTTTGCCAACATCATTCTTCTGTTTAACTTATCCAAGTAGTGAAATTCAAAATCAGTAATACGGCAATAGTAACAAGTATTGGCCCTAGAACACCCGAAGAAAATCCGCCTAGCCTAAAGTCTTTTTGTTTTAGATAACCCGTACTAAAAGCCATGGCATTTGGGGGGGTAGAAATAGGTAAAAAAAGTGCATTAGAAGCACTGAAACCGATAATTAAAGCGGCCGCCAACGAGTATTTCTGGAAACTCACCGTTGCTATCGGGTTTAAAATAGAAGCCGTTGCCGTGTTACTCATTATGTTAGAGAAAATAACTGTAATTAGTCCTAAAACAATAAATACCAAGAATACATAACTGCTCGCATGCGAGAAATCGAGTTTAGCTAAATAGGCATCGGCTAAACCGGTATCGATAATGGCAATACCTAGGGCGAGACCGCCAGCTACCAACATGAGCGTATCCCAAGGGAGTGCACGAACATCGTCGGAATTAATTACGCCTGCAACAGTTAAAATTACAATAGGTAAACCAGAAATGGCCGCAACCGAAATATGATGTAAGGGAGACGTAATCCATAATCCCACGGTTAAAAAAATGCTAGCCAGAACAATATTTCTTCTATTTCCGATAAGATTTAAAGAGTCTTTTGGGATTTTAAGGAGTTCTTTATCGATATGGAGTTCAGTTTGAGCAACTTTAAAGTATTTGAGCAAGATAAACCAAAAGCTTAAAGTCATGATGATTGCCAAAGGGAAGCCTATCATCATCCATTCTACAAAGTCTATTTCAATGCCTTGTGAACTTAAAGCTCCCACGGCAATGGCATTAGGAGGGCTACCGATAATAGTACCCATGCCCCCCAAAGAAGCGGCTGCGGGAATTCCCAACAACAATGCTTTGCGTATTCCGGGCGACTCTGAAAGTTTTCCCAAAAGTGGACCGATTGCCGCAAGCATCATGGCGGTAGTCGCAGTGTTCGACATCAGCATGGAGCCAATGCTCGTGGTAAGCATTAACCCTAACAGCAGGTAAGGTGCTTTCACCCCAAAAAGATGAATGGTAAAGTTGAAAAGACGGTTGTCGAGCTTGGTTTTTTCCATCCCTTTTGCCATAAAAAAGCCGCCAAGCATTAACCAAATTACAGGGCTAGACCAGGTATTTACATACTTAGTTATATCTACTGACTCTTCGGAGAGTAAGTCTGTGCCTTGTGTGTAAACCAAGAAGCCAATTACCAAAATACTTACGGCAAAAGGCGGCACGGCTTCGGTAACCCAAAGCCCTACGGCAAAGAACACTAAGAAAAGTGTGTAGTTCTGAAAAGGCGTAAAACCTTCTTGCCTCAATGCGATACTTAATCCATATGCTAGCACCCCACTGCCTATAAAAAGCAACGTTCTTAAAGATATATGGGGGTTGTGTTTTTCTATTAAAAGCCGCAAGCTAGCAACTCGAGAATCTGCCATATTCCAAATTTGTTAATGTTGAATTTTCAGTTTAGTTAAACAGTGTGTTATACCCGTGTTGATTATTTGAAAATAGCTATTTTGTATTTTTTTTAAGTATATGTTTGTTAAGATAGTACAGAAGTATTTTTTACTGTTAGGCAAAGTAACAAGCCGTATTTAGGATAAAATAT
>CAZFQW010000391.1:0-4173 GCA_964521225.1 uncultured Roseobacteraceae bacterium | reverse complement strand
CGATGTAAATGAAACTTACTAAAGACTTCTTTTCTAGTTTTTGCAATTGAGAAGCATTAGGAAGAGCATTTTTTACCAAAAGCTCCGTTTCTCTCAATACGGTGGTAACCATAAAGAAGAATAAAAGCATGAAAATAATGTCGGGTAATGCCGCTGTTGGTATATCCTGACTTGTTCCTGTCTTTTTCTTAAACTTTGACATAATATTAATATTATCTAAATGCGCTTAAATCCGTAGGCTCTGCATCTGATACCTGATAAGGTATTTCCTTACGTGAACGGTCTAACATATCTTTTTCCTCTTCGTTCTTAGGATCTAAGTCAGAATACTGTTGGAAAGAAATACCTAGAAACTCTGCACGAAGTTCGTTGTAAGCAATTTTAAGTTCATCAACCAAGGCTATATAGCGTTCGTAGCTAGTACCACGGTCGGTTTTTAAAGAAACAATTGCTTTTGCAGGGCTCTCAGATGATTTAGGATCCCTGCCATTGTTCATTACAAACTTTTTAACTTTCGCTTTTAAATCCTCTAACTCAGCGGGTTCTTCTTCAACCAAAAGCATGTCTTTCGAATTGATTTGGACGTTAAAGATATTACGTTGATTAATTTTAACTTCATCTTGGTTTTCCTTTTTCGGCGGCAGCAATACTGCTATACCTTTATCCGAAGCAATTGTAGTAGTTACCAAAAAGAAAATTAAAAGTAGAAAAGCAATGTCGGCCATCGAACCTGCATTTACTTCAGTACCCATTCTATTTTTACCTCTAGCCATAACTATGTATTAAATTAATTCACCAGTTTCATAATCCATCCTGCTACTACTGCCACCAATGCAACACCAAACAACAGGTACATCATAGTTAGCACGCCGCCAATAACTTTAGAGGCGGACTCGGTAGTTACGCCATATTCAATATATCTAGGAGTTAATTCTCCTCCTGCTACTGAATAGCCAATAAAAAAGATAACTGCAAGAACAACAACACCTATTAAACTCTTTATTAAACTTTTAGGGTTGTTTAGTGAAGTGATGATTGGACCTAAGATTGCTGCTATAGCACCTACCGCAATAAGTAAGTAAGCAATTATCAATACTGGTCCAGAGAAAAACGACTCTAAATCCATGATTATTAAATTTTTATTCTTTAATTAACTAATGTGATTTGCAAGAAAAGTTACAACTAAGTTTATTTATCTAACTTAAATTTCACCAAAATATCTACTAGTGAGATAGAAGCATCTTCCATTTCATTCACAATAGAATCTACTTTAGAGACACAATAGTTATAAAATAATTGAAGAATAATTGCCACGATAAGACCTGCTACTGTTGTTAAAAGAGCGACTTTAATACCATTTGCCACAAGAGAAGGAGAAATATCACCTGCTGCTTCAATGGCATCAAATGCACCGATCATACCAATTACAGTACCCATGAAACCCAACATTGGTGCTAGTGAAATAAATAACGAAATCCAAATAAGACCTCTTTCTAAACGTCCCATTTCAACAGAGCCGTAAGCAATGATAGATTTCTCTACCATTTCAACACCTTCTGAATATCTCATTAATCCTTGTTGGAAAATAGAAGCTACAGGGCCTCTTGTAGATTTACATACTTCTTGAGCAGCTTCTACGCCTCCATCGTTAAGGGCATCTTCTACCTTAGTGATTAATTTTTTAGTATTGGTAGTTGCTAAATTTAATGTAATGATTCTTTCTATTGAAACGGCCAAACCAAGAATTAAACATACAAGTACAAAACTCATAAAACGCCAATCCCCTTCAATAAACTTGTCTTTTACTACCTGAGTGAAGCTTGCTTCGTCTGCTGCGCCATCTTGCATCACTTCTGTAACGGAAGTAACCTCTTTAGTGTTGGCCATTGAATTTGACGGAAATGCTCCAAATGCCAAGATTAGAGCCAACGAAAGGAGTGTTATTAATCTTTTCATAACCTAATTTTTAGTGTGCTTTCGATTTAAGAATTTAAAATAAAACCTGAATATTCGTTATTTAATTACCTCTGCGGAGAGAAAGGGATTCGAACCCTTGGTGCCCTTGTGGGGCACACCCGCTTTCCAGGCGAGCACCTTCGACCACTCGGTCACCTCTCCAAAAGGTGTTCACTTGTATAAAATGCAACTATCTTCAAAAAGTTGATTCAAATTGCACTATTTCTAGAAAATATATTAACATATAATCATCACAAATAAATTAATAAAAATGTCTATATGCAAATTTTCATTTCGTTTATTAATGCTTATTTATAACTAAAAACATCCCTTAAAAATAGGGCTATCATTCAAATATATGCATAATTTGCGTTTTTGCCTTGCGTTGTAAATTTGGAACAGTGGCATTATCAGCAGGATATCCTATCGGAATTAGTAGAAAAGGCCTTTCATTTGAAGGTCTTTCTAAAATATCGGAAAGAAACCCCATAGGGCTCGGCGTATGCGTTAAAGATATTAAGCCCGCATTATGAATAGCTGTTAACAACATACCCGAAGCTAGACCTACAGACTCATTTACATAATAATTATTATGTTTTGAGCCTTCATTGTCGTGGTTATAAACTTCTTTAAAAACAATAATTAACCAAGGAGCTATTTCAAGAAATGGTTTTTGCCAGTTAGTTTCAAATGGTTCTAAATCTTTTAGCCATCTATCTGACATTCGGCTTTCGTAGTTAATTTGTTCTTCTTGCTCTGCTGCTTCTCTAATTTTTTTCTTGAGATTAGCGTTTCCTACTGCACAAAAATACCATGGTTGTTTATGTGCTCCTGAGGGTGCAGTACTTGCCGTCATCAAAATATTTTCAACTACTTCTTTAGGTACAGGCTTGTCTGAAAACTCTCTGAGCGAACGTCGTTTATTCATAAAAAAGTAGAAATTTTCGCTCCTTTCTAATATTTCTTGCTCTGAAAAAGATATTGGCTGGTACTTTATAAATTTTTCTTTCAATTCCATATCTACCCTAGTTTCTTCTAAAATTCTTGAAACGCTTGAACGAATTTATTGATTTTTTCAGCGATTCAACAAAAAAGTATTGAGATAATCCCCTGAATCATACTATAGCCAATTTTTTCCATACATCACAAACCTCTCCTAATCGTCCCCGATAGGGGTTCATATCAGCCCATAAATAAGATAAACCTAGATTTTTGCTGTCAGAAAATCAAAATAAAATTTGATAGCAAGTAGCATTTTTATCTTAATCTTTACATCTCTCTTTTCTTTATTGGGAATTGCCCAAGCGTATAGCGAGCAAAAAAACGCAACATCGCCTCGCCCGATTTCAATTTAATAGTTCGTTTTCTACCTCAATCGGTGGTGGAATGTGCGACAGGCTAAAAAGTAAAAGACTTTTACTACGCCGAACCCGAAAGCAAAAACTTGCCTGTTTTTGTGAGGGGTAATTTGGAGCAAAATAAAATCTTGCTCTATGTGCAGGTGATAATGCGGGCAATGGAATTGACTTTGGGAAAGAACGCTATCGAAGTCAACTAAAATAAATTCACTCTATTGTTGTATACGGCGTGAAAATTCCAAAGGGGGATATTACCAATACGAGATTGCGTTTTACAACCAATTCAATCCAGTACCCGAACAAGTGCTTTATCAAAAAAAAGAAGAGAAACAGGTGATTGCCTAGAAAAAGCACTTTATTTACGAAAACAGGAAAGTATTTTCCAATGAGGATTCCTTACAACACAATGCCCCAGCTTTTCAGTTGGGAGATTTGAAGCAGCCGTTGAATTGGGAACTCGACCTTGAAACCATTTCGGCATTGGCTTAGAGTGATGATAAAAAATACAGTATCTGCTTTTACCCTCCCAATTCAAAAACACCGCCAGCATACTACTTTTGTGGATAGACGCGAGAAACTGAGCTTTAATAATTCGGAATCAGACTGTTGGGTAATTAAATTCATTCAGGCGAAACAGATTTTTACAGAGTTTTGGGTAGATGACGAAACCAACGAAGTTCTCATGGTGAAAGGTTTTCTTGTGGGAAGGCGCAGATTTAAGTGGCTGATTGTTTAAGTGATTGGACGAAATTATGTGCTATTTATACCCTAGAATACTTGTTTTGTTATTCATGACTTAGAGCACGTTTAAAAATTTAATTTCTTAAAAACGAATTATCATAAAATAATAATTTGTGTA
>CAZFQW010000390.1:0-4173 GCA_964521225.1 uncultured Roseobacteraceae bacterium | reverse complement strand
ATCATTCAAAAAATTTGTAATCTCCCTTATACACTAAATTCTATACAGGCTCTAGAAATTGTACAAAAAAATGATCGCGCTGTTTGTCCAAACACCCCTACTAATTATACTACATCTTCGAATGATAATAGTTGCCAATATTCTTGGTCAGTTTCAGGAGGAATTATACAGCAAACGGGAACAACAACATATTCTGGTCCGAGTAATTTGATTACAGTATTATGGAATAATACTTCGTTAGGAGAAGGAACTGTTTCGGTTACTGTATCCAACTGTAGTAGTGATCCAAATGGAAGCGACAATTTAACAGTATCAATCGCTTCATTAGTTGGAGTTATTCCAAATGCTCCTAACGGTACAGATGGCAATAACAATGTTGCATATGGAGATACCAGTCCCAAAACTTTTTCCATTCCTTTGGTAAGTTATCCAAAGCGAGGTGAAAGAGACCCAATTCCGTTCACAGTAATTGAATATGATTGGGATTTACAAGGTTCAGGATGGAGTATTCAAAGCATTAATAATAACCAAGTGACGGTAAAACCTGACGCCTGTTCTTCAGCGATATTGAAAGTAAGAGCTATTAGCCAATGCTCTGGCTTTTTTAGTGTTTGGAGTACTGAAACTGTCATTAGTAGAATTCCTCCTGAAATTAGATTCACCAAAGAAGAAACTTCTGTAGTTTGTGAAGATATTTCACCAGTCACTTATACTGTTGCTCCTATTCCTAATGCTACATCGTATTCATGGTCTATTCCACCAGGTTGGAGTGGTTCAAGCAGCACAAACTCAATAATACTTATACCTAGTGGACAGAATGGCGGTACTATTACAGCTTCGGCACAAGTTTGTGGACAATCCTTTTCTCAGAGTGTAAATGTTGCTCTTCAGCCTTTTGCCGATGATTTTAACCCTTCTGTCTCTGTAAGTACTAATCTAATCTGTTCATCGGGAGGAACGTTTACTTTAAATGGTATAGATAACTTACCTCCGGGTACTACCTACTCGTGGGTGGCTAACTCAAGTGCTGTAAACGAAACAAGTGGAACTGGTTCAACGGCTACTCTAACGCAACGAGGTTCTTCTACTGGTTTCGCTTCGGTAACTTTTACTATTACCAACCCTTGTGGTAGTACTTTTTCGGTAACAAATAACCCGAATGTGCCTATATGGGTTGGACAGTATGCTTCAAGTCAATTTTCCATCAGCGGTTCTACCCAGGTTTGTCCGGGGCAAATGATACGATTAACCGCCAATTATGCCACGGGTGTGCAGCAAAATGTAACTAACCACATTTGGACTTGGCCGAGTCCGCTAACCTACGTAAGCGGGCAGGGAACTCGCTTTTTAGATTTACAAGTACCCGCAGGCACAAACAGTATTAATGGAGTGGCTACACTAAAAGTTGAAAATGTTTGTGGCGTAACGCCAGGTTCGCCCGCCGTTCATTTTATGAGTGTGGCTACGTTTGGCTGCGGTTTTTCGTTTTCTATGTCGCCCAATCCTTCCACCCAACAAGTACAATTTAGGTTAGAAGACCCTTCGGAGACAGAAGTTGCCAAGCAAAGTAGCTTTTTACAAGAGGAATATACCCTTGAAGTTTCCAATTTAAACGGCGAAACAAAATACGCTACAAAAGGAAGAGCAAGAGCATTAGTAATTGATTTGAGCCAACTGCGAAAAGGTATTTATAACGTAGTAGTTGGCTATAAAGGAAAGGTTAAAAGTAAAAAATTACTGATGGAAGATTAGCTTTTGAAATAGCCACTAGGTTCTTCTATTTTCAGCAAAATGGTGAAGAGAAAAATCTTTTCTCTTCACCATTTTTTAGTTGCTCAAGTAATTAAATTCTTTCTTGTCTTTTTGAGGGTCAATAGTCGAGTAAATGCAGTTGGTATCGGTCAATTATTTTAGTGAGTAGCTCGCCATATACGGGCAGCGTAGCATAGCCTACACCGCCGTGTTTAGCCGAACCAATTTTCTCTGCCCAAGCTTTATAGTCTTTCCCTTTTGTAAAAAGCGGGGCATAACGTTGCTGATTGCTCAAATGAAGCGAATGTTCTCTGAACGAATTCCATGCTGAAGAATATGTCTGAAATTTATCTCTTACTCTGCATTTATAAATTATTCTTCCATCTATCTCAAGTTTTTGTTTCGAGATGATTTTACTTTCGTTTCTTTTCATTTCTTCGAGCGAATAGTACTCCAACGTGTTCGTCCACTCTCCCTCTGTGCCTTTGGCTTTAATACCGAAGAAATTATTATGTTTTACGTACCTGCCATAAGCAGTTTCAAGAGCCGCTTGGCCGAGCTTAATAGAAGCAGGAATATTAAACTTAGCTTGCTCCATCAAACTCGTTTCTATTTTTCTTAGCGGAAGAGAGTCTGTTAAAAATTGATAGACGTGCGGTTCAATATCAATATTATTAAGGATTTTATCGATGAATAGCTGACTGATTTCATAGTTGAGTTGCAGCAGAACCTCATTCTCTAATTGTTCCACACGCGCCACTTTTGCCTCAATCAGAAACTTAGAAACCAATAGCTGTTTTTCTACAATGAACGCATTGGTGAAATCTTCATCGTCGGCTTTAGACTCTTCTGTTAGTGTTATTAAAGAGTAGTTGCCTTTTTCGGGTTCGGCATGTAAAGTGGCACTTGCCACCGGTTGCGAGTAATACACAGAAGGAGGAAGCGAGTAAACTACTTTCTGTTCGGGAATGAGCAGTGGCTTAAACATCAGGAATGCCAATGTTATAATAATGAACCATAGCACCCAAGGATTGACAATAAAGTAGTATTGCCGCCCTTCCACTTTAAAACGGATGCCTTCTTTGCCATAGGAAAGATGTACTGGCTGATTTTTGTAATGTACTGGTAATTTCATAGGATTTGGGTTTTGAGCACCGTAGTACTCGTTAGTTGATAGTTGATTTGTTGATTGGGGGAACGTAGAAAGATATTGACTTGGTTCAAGCAAGTTCCTGCTGAAGTAATGGAGATAATTATTTGCTTTCATGGTGTTTTTGCTTTTGAGAGGTAAAATGAACATGTTTAAATAATAGTCGGATAATGTGCTTTAGATAAGCAAATAACTATAATGTTTAATTAATAAACAAATTAATGATTAATAAATTAACTATTAATTTGTTTACTTTCTCCTTGTTTTAGGCTACTATTTTTATGGGCTATGTCTTATGTTATTTGATGCTTTATGGGTATAAACCCCTTAAAGATTTTCAAAAAAAAAGTCCTTCAGTGTAATACTGAAGGACCTCTATGAATTTTAAAAAAAACTGTTTTATTAACTTCCTTAGCGGTTGTCCCAGTTAACTTCTTCGGTTGGTCTAGCTAACTGAGGAATTACAGCCTCGTCGTTAGCGATAAAAGCTTGCTCAATTTCGCTTAGTCTGCCATAGCGTCGTAAGTCGACCCAACGGTGGCCAATAGGCTCGTGCCATAGCGATAAACGACGCTCGGTTAATATTTGATCAATCACTGCGGTATTTCCTGAACCAGTGAAAGCGCCCAAGCCAGCAGTAGCTCTTACTATATTAATGGCATTTACTGCCTCTGAAAGGTTTCCATTTTGGGCATTTGCCTCAGCATAGAGCAAGATTAACTCTTCATTTCTGATAATCGGCACGTTGTCTTGGTTGGTAAACCAACGGCCATCTTGGTGAGTAGCCGTGTAGCCCAAAAATGCTTGGTTAGTTACCTCATTCGCCTCTGACCTGCGCAAAAACTTAGAGGCTCTATTATCACCTGCCTCAATAGCAGCTAATACATTAGGATGCACAATAATAATTTGCGTAGAAAATTGGTCTCTCGGGAAAAAGTAAGGGTTGAATGGGTTTGCGCCTGTTCCGTTAGAACCGCTGTAACTATGCGCAGGCCCTGCGTTCATATTTCCATTTAAATCGAAAAAAGAGGCATTTAAGGCAGTGAGTGCTCCGCTCCAATCTTCGGCATAAACTGCGGTACGTGCTGCAATAGCTCTGTTAAATTTTAGGAAAGTACTTGGCGTATTAAAACCATCAAAACCATCTGAAAGATTGAAAGCAAAAGTACTTCCTGCACTGTTCAAATCACTTGCTGCTTCGTCTAGCAGGTTGCGAATGAACTGCAAGCCTTCTTGGCGCGACACAAATGGTCCAGGATTCAACGGGTCTT
>CAZFQW010000389.1:0-4176 GCA_964521225.1 uncultured Roseobacteraceae bacterium | reverse complement strand
TCTGAAAGCCCCGATTCTGTTGTTAAATGCTTAAAGTGGATAGGGGTATTATTTGCCTGTGCTAATAAGTATTCAGTTGTAAAACTAAATAGAATAATTAGAAGAAATATATATGCCCTATGTATTTTCAAAGTTACAGACGGTGTTGGGTTTTCATGGATTTAAACTAACGAATAAACGGCTAAACTACAGAATAAGCGTTGAAAATTTTTAAATAAAAAAAAGGGAATAGGTTTAAATCTATTCCCTTTTTTTGAGAAAATACGCCAATAAATTTACTTCCCTTTTCTGATATAAATATCACCATTCATGGTATTAAACCTAATTTCTGGTCCTCCACCATTTAGTTTGCCGTAAACTCTATTTTCTACAGAAACTTTGTAAACACTTCCTTCTCTTCTTTCTTCTACCTGAGGTTGGGTTCGTTCGAGTTGCACCTCAAAGTCGGTATAGATTTCTCCCCTTTCATTTTGTATGTTAAGTAATGATTTTATGTTCTCAGGAAAAGTAACATCAATATCGCCATTAAGCGTACTAAATGCCATGGGGGTATCTTTTTCTACCCTTAATAGTTCTACATTTAAATCTCCATTTACTGTATTAGCACTAATAGAACCCGTGATGTTTTTTGCCTCTATGTCGTTATTTACATTTTTAAGTTCCAAATCGCCTTCAAGTGCTATTACAATTATTCTTCCTTGGTTTACTGTATGCAGTTTTGCCGAAAAATTCTTTGGTACTTTTACTTCTAATGCCTCCGTTTAAAAACACTTGCTTTTTGTCTTATTCAATGATTAATATTTTGAAAAAATATTGCGTTTACAGAATTGAAATTCGTTGTTGCTGTTACATCTTAAAGCTTTAAAAAAGTGAAATGAACCGAACAGATTAGGGAATGAATACAGAAGGTTTATAATTTCGCTCCCTAATCTGTAAAAGTATGTTGAAACAAAGTATCCCTTTTTTATTTATTATAGTTCTTTTTCTATCTTCTTGTTTAAACGGCGAGGTGGTACGCCTTAATTACAAAAACACGCTCATCACCACTTTTCTGCTTCCCGATAGCGTGCAGGCAGATACTACCTATGTACTCAATTTGCAGCCTTCTGAAAATCCGTTGGATGTACTTTTAGATAGTTTTAAGGTGAGCCGTTCGAGCATTCAAAAGGTGCAAATCGACACCGCTTTTATAAAAATCTCGGAATTGAATAGTTCACGCATTAATTTGGGTTTCTTAGACTCTATGGCTCTTTTTATGGTAGATGGCGAAGATGTTTTAATTGGCACCCGGGGAGATTTTGCTACAGAAACCGAAAAAGGGTTTAGAGTATCCGATGGAATAAACCTCCGTAACCAACTTCTCGATAATAGCCTTCAACTGAAGCTTTTTGGTTTTACAGCAAAAGAAATTAAAGATTCTGTATTCTTAGAATTTACGCTAAATCTTACAATTACGGGAGAGGCAAAATAATGAGCAGCTTTCAACAGAAAGGTTATTTTTTCATCAGTTCGGCTATTTTACCGCTGATTCCATTCTGTTGCTGCGGGAGTCGAATAATAAATTCGCTGCCTTTTCCTTCTTGGCTATTCACTAATAGCTGCCCCTTATGGTCGTCGATAATGCTCATGGAAATGGCTAAACCTAAACCTGTACCTTCTCCCACATCTTTAGTCGTGAAAAAGGGTTCAAATATTTTATTTTGAAGCTCTTGACTCATCCCAACGCCTGTATCTTTAATTGAAATTATCACATTTTTATTAGACTTATCTGCATGTGTGGTAATGGTAATCACTCCCTCGTCTTTAATAGCCTGCACTGCATTGCTTAAGATATTCATAAACACCTGATTGAGCTTACTAGGGAAGCACTCAATCATGGGTATTTGCCCAAAATTCTTAATAATTTCAATGTTGTATTTGTATTGGTTGGTTAATAAAAGTAGCGTTGATTCGATTCCTTCATGTATTTGAATTTTACCAAGAACGGCAGAGTCCATTCTCGAAAACGTCCTTAATTCCTTTACTAATTCTGAAGTTCTCTGCACCCCCACTTCAATATTAGATGTTACCTTTTCTGTTTGGGTAAGTAGCTTTTCGAAGTGATATCGTTTTTTTAATTGCTCAATTTCACTCATTTTATCCTCGAAATTACTCTCATTTAAGGTGTTATATTGGGTAATAATTTTCAAAATCACCGTTATTGCTTTCTGCAAACCTAAAGCCCCCGATTTTATGTAGTTTATCGGGTTATTTATTTCGTGTGCAATGCCTGCGGTTAATACACCTAGCGAAGCCATTTTTTCAGAATGCACTAACTGCGACTGTGTTTTTTTTAGCTTTAATAAGGTTTGTTCTAGCTCCCGATTTTTAATATCTAAAGTTTCGTTTTTTTGCTCTAGCGTTTTGGTTTGTTTTGCAATTTCATCTTGTTTTTGCTTTAACTCTACATTTCTGAGGATAATTTCTTTTTGTTGGTTCTTGATTTTTTCTTCGGCAATCCTTCGCCTCATCGATTTGTACGAAATGGTAATTATATCGGCAACCGATTTTGTAAAGGCAAGGTCTTCTTGCGACCAAATTTTGATACTGCCTTGATTTTCGCATGAAAGAACACCTCCAAGTTTACCCTCAATAAAGAATGGGACATCGAGCCTAGACTGAATATTATAAGGCTGTAGGTAAGTATTATTAAGTTCGCTCATTGAAGGATGATTGAACGCTTCGTTGCCTACTATAATATGTTCTGAATCTAACTCCTTAAAGTAAATAGGATAATCAGCCTGATACAATGCGCCTCCTTCGTTATGAGAGTTTTCGTCTCTTGTGTAGAGGTTCATACACTGTATTCTTTGTTTGTTGTGGTCGTATTGCCAAATACTAACCCTCGAAATGTTCAGCTCAATAGCCGTTTTCTGGGTGATGTCTCTTATGGCTCGTCCCCAGTAACCTAGCTGTATAGTTCTGCTTTTTGCTAAGATTAAGAGCGTTTCGTTATGATGCTTCATGATCGCATTTTTATCGAGGATGGCATCTTTTTGTTGCTCAATTTTATCTCTCTGGGCTTCTATTTCTTCTTGTTGTTGCCTTAGTTCTTCGTTTTGTACTAGTATTTCTTCTTGCTTTTTTTGAAGCTCTATGGTTCTTTCATCTACCTTTTTTTCTAAGGTAGAATTTGTTTTTTCCATATCTTGAAGCATACTTCTGTTATCTTCAAAAATACCTGTGATTACATGAAACCACAGCGACCACCCTTTGGGTAGTTTAGTATGTTTTACTTTATTTTTCCTGTTTTTATTTTTGTGGCTACTCTCATATTGTATATGTTGTAGAAGTTGTCTGGCAGGAATTATAAATCGCTGTTGGGTGAACATGAAAGTAACAACTTGAATAATAACAACTATTACTAACAATGCAATAAGGTAAATACCTATATCAGAAAAAGCAGAATAGTAAAAATCCCATTCAGAAACCACATATACGATTTTCCAAGAGGTACCTGCAATAACTTTATAGTACAAAAAGTTATTTTTTACTTTATGAAACTCGCCTTCTTTGTAAGTGCCAATTTTTTCAATAAAAGATGCGTGTAGCTCTTTTTCTTCCTCACTTTGGGTGCCGCCTAATACACGTGTTTTTGTGATTACCTTGTTTTCAGAATTGGTTAAATATATTCTACCGGGTTGGCTGGGCAGTTGCGTAACAAGCGTGTCTAAAGAAGCCAGCGAAACATCTAATGCAAGTGCTCCAAAATAGACAGATTGATGATAGATAGGCATTAAAGCCGTGATAATTTTTCCTTTTCCTGCTCTATCAATATAAGATTTAGACCATACAACATTACCGCTATTAGGTTTATTCGTAAATATTTTGTCATAGCTTGCATACGAACCATTTATAATTTGTTCATTCAGCCTAAGTTCATTGGAGGAAATCCAAGGGTAAATCATCAGAAATTTACGGCTTAAGAAATAAGACCATATAACTTTAGTATCTTCATTATGTACGGCTTGCAAGGGTACCGACATGTTTAGTAAAATCTTTATTTGTTTTTTTTCTAATTCTGATAGATTTTCAAGTGGCTGATTGGCGGTAAAGTTGACCATCTTTCTAGGAGAAAGGTGAGAGGGAATACTATCTAAATGGAAAAATGGTTTTGAAGAATGATTTTTTAAAGTT
>CAZFQW010000388.1:0-4177 GCA_964521225.1 uncultured Roseobacteraceae bacterium | reverse complement strand
CGATTTTTGCAAGATTCTACCTGTTTGATAGGTGGAATAAGCGTGCCCAAATTTATCCATTAGTAGCCAAGCACCTCCATCGTTCAAAAAATGGAAGGAACTACTCGGTTGGTCAGCATACCACAGCGTTCCTAAGCCTGCCATGGTAGCGCCATACATAGCGACAGAGGCTATTTTTACTGTTTCAAGTCTTTTTTTATAATTGACAGTATCAATATTTTGAGCGTGTATTTCGGTAATAAAAAGAAGTGATAGAAAAAATATTTTCAGTAATTTCATCGCTACATAATTAGCTATATAATTAAATATTCGATTTTGACTAACGCCACAACTTAGTATTGAAAATCAGCTAGGTACAAAACCAAGTTCATCGTGTTTAATGCCAAATTTTTCAATTTATTTTTTGATTCTTCCGGCTAAACCGAGTTTCCTATTACTTTTTACTTTTCAGGTACATCTCTTAAATCTACGGGAACAACTGCAGTTACCCCTTGCTCAATTTGGGTAATTCCATACATAATATCGGTATTTACCATGGTTCTTTTGTTATGGGTTACCAAAATAAACTGTGAATTATCCGAAAACTTGCGGATGATTTTATTGAATTTATCAATATTGGCATCGTCGAGCGGGGCATCTACTTCATCGAAAATACAGAACGGAGCGGGTTTTAAGAGGTAAATAGCAAATAAAAGCGCAATGGCGGTAAGTGTTTTTTCCCCTCCCGAAAGCTGATTAATAGTTAAGGGCTTTTTCCCTTTTGGGCGTGCAATAATTTCTATTTTACTCGAAAGTGGCTCAATAGGGTCTTGCAATGTCAGGTCGCAGGTATCTTCTTCGTTAAATAAACTTCTGAATACTTCAATAAAATATTCTCGAATTTTAGTAAAGGAATCTAAAAAGTTTTCTTTTGCTACCGCATCAATTTCTTGAATGGTTTTTAATAATGAGTTTTTAGCTTCTTCTAAATCTCCTCTTTGTTGGGTAATAAATTCGTGGCGCTCCTTAATTTCGGTGTAAGCTTCAATTGCCATGTGGTTAATCGGCCCCATTTTTTCTAGCTGCCCTTTCATTTTAGCAATCTCTTTTTCTAGTTCTGCTTTGGGCTTTTTATAGTCGGGATAGGTTGAAATATCCACCTTTTCTAAATCAGTTTCAAACTCTACTTTTACCCGCTCTTTTACTGCATTTATTTCAATACGAATATTGGAAGTACTTTCCTGCAATTGCTGAATAATTTGCATACTATTTTCTCTTCTATTCCGTATTTCCCGAATTTCTTTTTCAAATTCGGCAATAAAGCCTCTGCTTTTATAATAATTTTTTTCAGCCTCTCTTACTCCTTCGCCGAGGGTTTCTTTTTCTTCGTACAAAGAAATAAGTTGTTGTTCTCCAACATCGGTGGAGTTTTCTACCTGCCTTATTTCGTCTTCGGTATGTTGTAAATCTTTCTTGTTATTCTCCAAGCGTGCTTTACCTGTATCGTAAGCATTTTGCTTGTATTCAATCTCTTTTTCGAGGCTATTAATTTGGTTCTGTTGGCGGTGGAAGATGATATTTTGCTCATTAAAAGTGTTTGAGAAACTAGCTGTCTTTTCAACTTCGAGCTCTAGCGTTTCATTGAGTTCTAAAAGTTGGTCTTGGAGGCTCTCTAATACATCTTCTTCTTCGGCGAGTTTGGGTGTATTTTCTGTAATTACCTCACTAATTTGAGAGAGTTTTTCTAAAATAGTTTCTCGCTTATTTGCGCTACTTTCCAATAAATAGGTAAACTGTTCTTTTCGGGTTTTAAGCGCAATATATTCTTCGTTAATTAAATTAATTTGTTTTTGTAAGTCGTTTATTTGTTGCGCTACCGAACTGTCTTTGTATTTTTTTAAATCGCTTTCATTTCTTTTAATCAAATCTTCTAATTCTTCTAATTTCGATTGTAGGGTTTTAATTTCCTTCCCTACTTTTTCCATATTTTTAATTCTACCTAGTTTTTTCCCTTCAAACAAGCCTACAGAACCTCCAGAAACCGAATAATACTTTTTAATTATTCTACCATCTTGGGTAATAAATGTGGCTTTTTCATCGTCGGGAATTCTATTAATATTTCCCACGACAATATAAACACCCTCAAAAATATAATGAACTAGGTATTTATACTTTTCATCGAAATCTAATTCTTGAATTGCAGGAATTGCATTTTCAAATTGTGGTGAAGGAGAAGGTTGGTAATTTTTAAATTTTTCGAGTATTAAAAAACTAGCTTTCCCCTTTGCGGCATCGCTTAATAAATTAACTGCTTTATAGGCTTGTTTTTCAGTATCGGCTATATAATGATTTAATAGAGGCGTTAAAAAATGCTCAATTGCCAACTGATAATTTTCATTTTTAGTGGCAATAATATCGGAAAGTAAAACGGTGCTTTCGCCCCATGAAGTTTGCTTCTTTAAAAAACGTACTGCCTCGGGGTAGCCCTCTAAGCTTTCAATCATAGAACGGGTTAGGTTGTACTCGTTTTGTTTTGCATCGAGTCTTCGCCCATTTTTTTGAAATTCTTCTTTAAAAGAAGCCAGAGATTTTTGCGTAACCTCAACTTGGCGGTCTAGTTCATCTTGGCGGTCTTGCAGGAACTCGAAGCGGTTCCGCTTGTCTTCTAGTATTTTTTCTAGCTCATCTACTTTTTGGTCGAAATTCGCTAAATCTGCCGATTTAACGCTCGAATCTGAGCTTTCTCGCTCCATTTCTTGCCTAAGGGAGGTTTGCTGTACTTGGCTAATTTCCAAAGACTTCCTGAGCTGATACACTGCTGATTGCTTGCTCTGAACCTGCATATTAGTTTCGGCAACTTGCTTTTTTAGCGTATCGCTTTTTTGCTTTTGCGCTTCAAACTGTTCTTTTATTTCATCGAGTTTGAAAGCCGTTTCGTTAAAATGCTTATCAAGATTTTCCTTCTCTTTCATCAAGCTTTCGATACTGAACTTCGAGCGCTCGTTACTCTTAGAGTCTCCATCCATCTGAAGCTGAAGCGAATTACATTTATCATTCAAAAACTTAAGCCGCTCGCTCTTAATTTTCTTTTCACTTTCAAATTGCCTGATTTTACTTACATGCGTATTAAAGGTTTTTTGCCTGCTCGCCAACAGCTTTTCTTTATCAATCAGTTCTTTTTTAGTTTGCTCTAAGGTGGCTTCTTTTTCGGCTATTTGTTTATCTAAAGAAACTTTATTGGCTTGTTCGGCAGCAATTTGTTGCTCTGCCCTCGAAAGCCGTTCTAACTGTCCACTCACCGACTCGCGCGCCAACACAACGCTCATTTCTTTGTACAGCTTCTTTGTTTCTAAGTACCTTTCGGCTTGTTTAGCTTGCCGCTCTAAAGTGCGAAGATTCTTTTCTATTTCGTGGACTAAATCTTCAACCCTTTCTAAATCGGCATCGGTGTCTTGTAACTTCTTAAAAGTTTCCTTTTTCCTTTTTTTGAATTTCGAAATCCCCGCCGCTTCTTCAAATAAATTCCTTCGAGAGTTGTTTTGGTCGTTCAAAATCTCATCCACCATTTTTAGTTCAATAATAGCATAGCTATCAGAACTAATCCCTGTATCCATAAAAAGATTTTGGATGTCTTTCAAACGACAGCTTACCCCATTCAGCAAATACTCGCCTTCACCAGAGCGGTAAAACCTCCTTGAAATAGTAACTTCTGAGTATTCTGTTGGTAGTAAGTTTTTCGTATTTTTAAACGACATAGAAACTTCTGCCATTTGTAGGGGCTTTCTCCTGCGAGTACCATTAAAAATAATATTATCCATTTTCTCGGAACGAAGCGCCCTTGTGCTTTGCTCTCCCAATACCCAACGGATGGCATCGACTACGTTAGACTTACCACTGCCGTTAGGGCCTACAATTCCGGTAACGCCTTCATTAAAAATGATGGTTACTTTATCGCCAAAGCTCTTAAATCCTTTTATTTCAAGTTTATCTAATAACATCCAAAAAGTATTGTGTTACGAGTGATTAGCAAAATGAATAACTGAGGTAAATGTTCAATTTTAAATTACCAATGACGAATTATGCCTTCATTCTATCAAACGAACTAAGCTTACAAAGCTACTATATTCTAGTGCTTTGTTCTACATAATATGTATCACCTCATCATGTATGACCTCATCTATGACCTCCCATTTTTTTG
>CAZFQW010000387.1:0-4184 GCA_964521225.1 uncultured Roseobacteraceae bacterium | reverse complement strand
CTTTGCATACTCAGTTTGATGGTAAAGGCAATGCCTACACCACTTTCTTTATTTCCTCATAGGTAGTAAAATGGGATGTTGAAAAATTAGAAATATTAGACCGTATTTCTACCTACTATTCTCCCGGCCATTTAGTGATACCTGGCGGTGAAACCAAAAAGCCATGGGGTAAATACTTGGTGGCGATGAATAAAATCACCAAAGACAGGTACTTACCAACAGGGCCAGAATTGGCGCACAGTGCACAGCTTTTTGACATTAGCGGCGATAAAATGAAATTAATTCTAGATTTCCCCACTAAAGGAGAACCACACTATGCACAGTCTATCCCTGCAAGCAAAATTCAGCCAAACTCTAAAAAGTTTTATCCTATTGAGGAGAATAACCACCCGTATGCAGCCAAAGGTGAAAGCCAGGCAAAAGTTATCCGTGAGGGCAATGTAGTACGAGTGTATATGACGACTATTCGTAGCCATTTGGCCCCTGATAACATTGAAGGTATTAAACTAGGAGATGAAGTCTATTTCCATGTAACCAACTTAGAACAGGATTGGGACGTACCACACGGTTTTGCGGTGCAAGGGGCTCAAAATGCCGAGTTATTAGTGATGCCCGGACAAACTCGCACGCTTAAGTGGGAACCAAAGCGCATCGGGGTTTTTGCGTATTACTGTACCGATTTTTGTAGTGCATTGCACCAAGAAATGTCAGGATATGTGCGTGTATCTCCTGCCAATTCGGATGTAAAATTGATGTGGGGCTTGAACAATGAGAACCAAGACGAGGAAACCCTTCGTGAAATGCTAAAAAATCAAGGCAAGTAAACTTTTTAACATAAAGAAAGCCTCGGCTCAAACGCCGGGGCTTTATCAAAATAATCATGACGACTTTGATGAACAAAAAGAATAAGATACCACAATTGCTCATGCTTTTTTCGGTGATTTTACTGACAGGTGTATTTTTATTTCCACTGTGGCAAATTACCCTAGACGCAGCACAGTTTCCCGGGGGCTTACGCCTTAATATTTGGATTAATAAATTTTCGGGAGACGAAGGCGGAGGCGATATTATCGCTAACATTAATATCCTGAATCATTACATTGGAATGCAAAAAATTGAACCTGACTCTATTGCAGAGCTTCAATACTTTCCGTACATAATTTATATTATGATGGGCTTGGGCTTGGTGGTTACTTTTCTAAACCGCGCTTGGGGCTATTTTATATGGTTTGTAATCATAAGCATTTTAGGAATTCTTGGAGTGTATGACTTCTATTTATGGATGTACGACTATGGGCATAATTTAGACCCTACGGCTCCTATTAAAGTGCCTGGAATGACCTATATGCCACCACTTTTTGGTGAGAAGGATTTGCTGAATTTCTATGTAAAATCTTATCCGAGGCTGGGAACTATATTTTTAACGGTTTCGGTTTTTTTGTCTTTTATGGCTTTTTGGATACGCAGAAAAGTGAATTTTTATGAAAAGTAAAGGGCTTTATATTTTAGGAATCAGCGTTGTTCTGTTTACGGTTGCTTGCCAGCCCAATACCGATGTTGTACCTATTGATTTTGGTAAAGACCAATGCGCATATTGTAAAATGACTATTTCAAATCCAAAATTTGGAGCGGAACTTATCACCGATAAAGGAAGAGTAATAAAATACGATGCAGCGGAATGTATGATTAATCAGCTGCGAGAAGATAGTATAGCCTATCAAAAACTATATACCGTAACTTACGACCAACCGAAGCAATTAATCGCAGTTGAAAACTTGCGTTTTCTGATTTCGCCCGACTTTCGTAGTCCCATGGGGGCAAATTTGTCAGCTCATTCGGATATTACACTTTTAGACAAAAAATACCACCAATCGCTAATTAGTTGGGAAGCGTTGATGGATGCACTTTGAGATTTGAAACAACAGCAATATGATAATTCGATCACTGGCAAGCATTTTTTTGTTTTTTTTAGCAGAGGCAGCACATGCTAAAACCATTGTTGTTAGTCTTAACAGAACACCTCGTTCTATTACAGAAGCATTAGAAATGGCACATGATGGTGACAGCATTTTGGTAAAACAAGGAACGTACTACGAAAAAGCTATTATCATCAATAAATCGGTTGCTATTTTTACAACGGAAAAGGCGGAGGTAAATGGCGGAGGTGCAACGGAAGATATTTTTATTATAAAAGCTGATAACGTTCATATTTCGGGCTTTCGCTTGGTTGATGTAGGCGTAAGCTTTCTGAAAGAAGCAGCGGCTATTCGGTTGGTGCATTGCCATAATGCTCGTATCAAGAACAATCATATCGTCAATTGCTTTTTTGGAATTTATGTGGAGTATGCTAAAAATTCCGTTATTCAATACAACGAAATTCGGGGTAGTTTTATAGATGAAGCATCTGCTGGTAATGCTATTCATGCTTGGAAAGGAAATAATTTGACGATTAGTAATAACATTACAACAGGGCACCGAGACGGAATTTATTTTGAATTTGTAAATAACAGCCGAATCGAAAGGAACCGAAGCCAATTCAATTTGCGCTATGGTTTACACTTCATGTTTTCCAATAACGATGTTTACGAAAACAACATTTTCCAAGACAACGGTGCGGGTGTAGCGGTGATGTTTTCTCGGAATATTACAATGAAAAACAATCAATTTATCCATAATTGGGGTGGGGCGGCTTATGGGCTGTTGCTCAAAGAAATCAGCGATGGTAAAATAGAAGGAAATCAGTTTATACAAAATACGATTGGCATTTTGGCAGAAGGGGCCAATCGTTTGGAGATAATTAAAAATGAGTTCAAACTCAACGGAACAGCAATGGACGTAAAAGGCAATTGCATAGACAACCTTATTGGAAAAAATAATTTTGTTGCCAATACTTTTGAGGTCGTTACGAACACCAAATCTAATAACAATCAGTACACTCAAAATTATTGGAGCAATTACAGTGGCTACGACCGCAACCGAGACGGCTTCGGCGATGTGGCATATCGCCCAGTCAATTTATTTGCGAAAGTAACCAACGAAGTGCCTTCTGCTACCTTTTTATTACATAGTCCTTTTGTGTGGTTAATGGAAATTGGCGAAAAGATATTTCCGCAATTTATCCCCAAAACTTTGGTCGACGAAATGCCCAAAATGAAATCTTATGACTATGATTGATATTCAAAATATTAGTAAAAAATATGGCAAACAATTGGTCTTAGACACCATCAATCTGGTACTTTCGGCTGGGCAAAGTGTTGCCCTTATTGGCCCAAATGGCTCCGGAAAAACAACTTTGATAAAAGCTATCTTGGGCTTGGTGCTTCCCGATAGCGGACAAATTACGGTGGAGCAGCAAAACATCACCGAAAGCCCCGATTACCGCAAGCATATCGGCTATATGCCACAGTTGAGTCGCTTTCCAGAACGCATGAAGGTGAGGCAATTGTTCGCTATTATTCAAAATATCCGCAAGGAAAAACCTGTAAACGGCTACGATAGCGACCTTTACCAACAGTTTCATATCGCTAATATGGCTGATAAAGCCCTTGGCACTTTATCGGGCGGCATGAAACAACAGGTTAGTGCTGCCTTGGCGTTTTATTTTCGTCCAAAAATCATCATTTTAGATGAGCCAACGGCAGGCTTAGATCCGCTTTCTAATGAAATTCTAAAATCAAAAATTAATCAAACCGTAACAGAAAACCGCTTGGTACTCACAACGTCGCATATTTTGAGCGACTTGGACGAGATTTGCAATCACGTGGTGTATTTGATCAACGGAAAAATCCTTTTTAACATGGCCATCACCGAATTAAGCAGCGAAACGGGAGAAACAAGATTAAATAAAATGGTAGTGAAGTTATTACAAAAAGAGAAATAAAAAAGAAGGCGAACAATGAATAAAATAAGTTGGAGTATCGCTTTGGATTTATTGAAAAATCAAGCGATTGTCATTTATGCGGTGGTTTTGGCGGTATTGGGTTGGGGAATGTTCCTAGTGGAAAGTCAGCCCGAAAAAACGATTTTGGCACTGCTACAAGTTACTTTAATCATTTTGCCCCTGGTAACAGGCGTTTTTGCAACGACGTACTATTATAATTCCGCCGAGTTTTTACATTTGTTATTGATACAACCCGTCCGAAGGAGCAAAATCATTCGCGGAGTGTTTGTGGGTTTAGTGAGTG
>CAZFQW010000386.1:0-4211 GCA_964521225.1 uncultured Roseobacteraceae bacterium | reverse complement strand
CGGTGGTTTCAGTAACACGAAAAATAAATTGAAAGGAATCCGCAGACGTATAAAAGATGCAGAAGCCAATCAAGAAGACCCGATTATTGCAGAGTATAGAAAAAACAAGGAAGAACTTGACAAAGAAATCATCCGAATTGACGAAACGATTGATTCATTGAATCGTGAAATTGGTGAGTTTACCAATGAGAAAACTCAAAAAGGTAAATTGATTGAAACCCTTTCACGCAAATTGAAAGTTTCTGAAAACAACCTTGAAAAAGATGCCATCATCACAAGGAATATTCAAAACCTAAAAGACTTCATTACCAAGTTCAAAGCCAAGAAAAAAGAATCGCTTGAAGAACAAATTTTAAGCGGACTAAATACTTTGCTTCACAAAAAAGGTTTTATCAAAAAAGTGGAGGTTGAAATTATTGGTGATGACATTGATATTATTTTGAAAAACGCAAGAGGCGAAGAAATCAAAAAAGAATCTTTGAGTAAAGGTGAGCAACAAATGTATGCAACTGCTTTGCTAAGAGGACTTGTAGAGGAAAGTGATATTCAGTTCCCTGTATTCATTGATTCTCCAATGCAAAAATTTGATGAACAACACGCTGAAAACATTGTGAAATATTTCTACCCGAATATTTCAGAACAAGTCGTGATTTTTCCACTCATCAACAAAGAATTAACCGAAAGAGAGTTCAACATACTTTCAAAACATATCGCTCAAACTTACCTCATTCACAATGTGCATGAAGACAAGAGTGAGTTTATGACCATTGAACCCGACAATTTTTTAAGAACTTACAATAGAATGTATAACAATGCTGATTAATCTACGAACATCCGAATCTAATAAGTTAGTTGTACAAGAACTAACCAGAAAATTGAATCTGGGAACATTTAATATAGTTTCAAGAATTGCATTTGCCTATTCACTTTCAAAAGGTGTAAAACTTAGTCTTGAAAATGATTTGAAAGATAGTAAAGGTCAAGAATATAAGGACGATATTCTTTTTGGCAAGTATCGCGATTACTATATTGCCATGGTTTGCCAACACTACAATTTGTATAAGTCCGACAAAGACATTGGCAAATACATCAAAATGCATATTGATCATGGTTTAACCCTAATGAATAAACTGTTTGAGGAAAATAAAAACTATTCAGGGCTTGATTTTCTTTTGGAAACTATAGAAAGAGGAATTGAAAAATTAGAGGAAAACGATATAACCAATGATGCCATCATTTTTGACGAACAGACCAGAAGAAACAGAATTTCAAACAAAGATTATTTCACAGGTGCAATCAGAATTTTAGTTGGCAGTTCATTTGACGATGAAAAAATTTATTTCAATCTCAACGATACTTCCATTCACAACAATGCACACATAGCCGTTGCAGGAAATTCAGGAACTGGTAAAACTTTTTTTGCCAACCGGTTTTTAGAACAAGTTGTTGTAGAGTCGCAAAGCCAGGTAAACTTTATATTTCTTGACTTTAAGGGAATTACTGATGAAGATGAGAAAAAGAATAGCGATTTTTTCAAAAAAACAAATACCACTCTTATCAAAGCACCCTACAAGCCCTTCCCTATCAATCCACTTTCGTTCATTGACAATGTGAATGAGAAAAACAAAATAATGGGCATCAGCAAGTTTGTTGACATCATTACCAGTTACAGCAACATTGGTAAAAATCAGCAGCAAACGTTGAAAGATGCTACCCGTGAAGTCTTTGATGCTAAAAAGGGGGGGGCGTATCCTTCCATCAAAGAAATTTACGACAAGGTCATAGAAATTGAAGGAAGTAAGGCCAGCACACTAAAAGAAGTGTTACAGGGTTTAGGTGATGATTATGAGTTGTTTGAGACCAAAGCAGATAGTAAAAATGAATTCTTAAATACCAACTATTATTTGAGCTTAAGCGGCGGTTTACCAAGAAATGTAAGGTTTACAGCTACTTTTCTAATTATCAATTATCTCTACAATACTTTTATGAACATGGACAATGCCCCCATCGAAGAAAAGCATCAGGGCATGAGGTACGTATTATTGATAGATGAGGCTCACACGATATTTAAAGATAGAAAAAGCCAAGACTTGTTGGAAAAAATACTTCGTGAAATCCGTTCTAAAGGTGTTTCGGTGGTGTTGCTTTCACAAGGTATCGAAGAATTCAACCAACCATCGTTTGACTTTAGTAGCATGTGCGAAACGGCATTCTTGTTCGACATCAAAGACAAAACCAACCTGAAAATGATGCAGAAGTTCTTAGGTATTGGCGACAAAGACGGACAGAAACTAAAAACAAGCATGGAAAAAATTCAGAAATATCAATTAGTATCTAACCTGAAAGAGTTTAAGATTGGGGAATTGTTTAAAGCGTAAATCAAGATGAAGAATCAACCTACATACGAAATAAAGAATATTTCAGATTTGAAATTGGATACAAAAAATCCTCGTTTGCCGAAATCGATGCATGAAAGTTCTGAAAGGGAAATTATATCTTACATGCTTCTTGATGCTTCACTAATAGAATTAATGTTGGCAATAGGTATCAATGGCTTCTTTCCAGGGGAACAACTGCTTGTTGTAGAAGATACTGATGGTAAGTATAAAGTAATTGAAGGAAACAGACGTTTATCTGCTGTAATGCTATTGAATAATCCTGAAATGGCGGATGTTCAAAAAACTAAAATTCAAAAAGTCCTTGAAGAAACAGACCAACGCCCAACAGAAATTCCTTGTTTGATTTTCGATACAGAAGCGGAAATACATAACTATTTAGGTTACCGACACATTACAGGCATCAAAGAATGGCGACTTTTGGAGAAAGCACGTTATTTAAGTGAACTACGAAACAATAATTTTTCTGCCCTCAGTTTAGACCAAGCATCAAGAGAAATTGCGAAGGTTATTGGCAGCAGAAAGGACTATGTAAAAAGGATATTAGTTGGCTTCAATATTTATAAAACAATAGAAGATGAAGCTTTTTACCGAATTAGAGATTTGGACGATACCACTTTTTATTTTAACTACATCGCTGACAGCCTCAATAGAAATAACATAAGTGAATTTATTGGTGTAGATTTTACTAAAGAAAAACCCACAGAAAATATAAATAAAGTAAATCTCACGAAATGGACACATTGGCTTTTTGAAAAAAACGACCAAAACAAAACAAGGTTAATTGGTGATAGTTATGACTTAAATTCACTTAATGCAATTTTAGGAAACCCTGAAGCAACAGAAGCCTTTGATCAAAAAGGTTATACACTAGAAAAAGCTAAAGAATTAACAGGTGAATTGGATAATCAATTTCAAGCCTATATTAAAAAGTCTGTCGAGTCCTTAGAATTTGCTGACAGATTAGTAACAAGAGTTAAAATTTTTTACAGCGAAGTTGAAGATGATTTGAAAAATGTAAGAGTATTAGCAACCAAAATTGGTAGAACTATACAAGATAAAGAAATAGAAGATGAGCTTTGATAATAAATTAAAAGACTATTTTGCTAAGGTAAATATTAAGTTAAGTGGAAAACCTGCTGAACATTTAATTCATATTTATGCGGATTATGTTGAAATCGTTAGCTTATTTTCAAATCAAAACTATGTTTCAACATCTGATATACTTGACCGTTTTCGTGATGAAGGAATTATTACACAAAAGAAAAACGATGATGAACAAGCAAGTGAAAACGACAAAAATGAGCAATGGATAAATACCATTTTCCAAATTCTAAATGAACGGAAATATCTTTATATGGCAGATTATCCATTTGAAATATTGGGTAACAACAAAATAAAACTTAAAAGCCAAGCCCAATTAACAGACAAAAATAGGTTATACATTTTTTTACTTTTAGCATCAAGCCTCAATGTGTTTGGATTGTTTGAATCAGAACTAACATCCGAATTTGAACTTGTTTGTTTTCATGCCTTAGCCAAATACTTGCCTTCACATGCCAAGGTAAAATCTTTTGGAAAAAATACTGAATACACAGGCACTGCAACGGAAAAAATCACAAAGTTAGCAACAGACTTAAAAGTAAATATTGACGAGGATTTCCTAAATAAAATTTCAGCTAAAGGAAATCAGGAAAGAGGATTAGACATAATAGGTTGGATTCCTTTTTCAGATAATGTTTCAAACCATTTTTCTTTGTTTTGTCAATGTGCTTGTGGTAAGGAATGGTATAAAAAATTAACTGAAACAAGACG
>CAZFQW010000385.1:0-4216 GCA_964521225.1 uncultured Roseobacteraceae bacterium | reverse complement strand
ATCAGCGCTGCCACAAGTTTTTAAAAGTGCCAGTTATTCTAACGAAAGAGCAACTTCCTACAATCCCTTTAAACAATTTATCAGTCACGAAGACCTGCCAATTGAAAACAGTATGCTTTGCATTCAAAGTATATTGAGTAGAGAAATGTCTGTTTTTATTTTACCCAAAACAGCTCAGCCCCAATGTTTAGGAAAGCATGTTTTGGGGTTTGATATTAAAGTTGATGATACGGAGTCAAACCTTACTTCGGAAGCTGTTTTACACTTTAGAGAATATTACTCTCACAAGATTTATCAAGAATCTGAAAACGAGTCTGAATCGCCTCAAAACCTCAATATTAAAAGTACAATACAGCGAATTATAAAAGACAGTAAAAATCTGCCTGTTATACACAAGTTCACACTTCAATTATTCGATTTGCTCCCACGCGAAGCCCATGTTAAATTGGAAGAAAAAAAGTTACAGTCAATTGAAAATATAATTCAGCGGTATACCGATAAAATCGCCCAACTACAACCTAATGCTAATGAAAGGAAAAGCCTTTTTGAACGCATCGCCGAAGAACTTTATGTACTAAACAATGAAATATACCAGCTAAGAAAACAAAGACTAGGCTGGAGAGAACTGATAGAAAACGCAAGAAATATTTCAGAGGAGGAAATTTTCTTTTATACCTACGCTGTATTTCATCATGCTGGATTTAAAAAGAAGTTTTCGGCAGATTTAAAAAGAAATTGGCCTAGAGTCCCTCTATTCAAAGATTTTTTTAGGTGGGTTGGGTATGGGGAAAGACTTTTCAATTTGCATACAAATAATTTTGAGTATCGTAATGAACTTGAAAGTCTTTTTGAGGAGACGGAAAATGATTTGCTCAAATTTAAATTGAGACTTGGGGAAGAGCAGCAACTGCTATTTATTACTAAAGAGCTGTCCATACCGTTACCCAGCAGCGTATGGAGCTATAAAATAGGTGATTTCTATGCTGCAGCCTGGTTGTTGCAGCTCTTGAAAGCAGAGACTAAGGAAGTTGCTTTACCATTAAATGACATTATAGAAATAGTCAAAAAAGTGATTTCACTCTGCCAGCAAACTATGGATATTAAAAAAGAATTATCTCACCTTCCGATATAAAAAAAGGGTAAAACTAATTTAGTTTTACCCTTTTTTTCTTGCCCCATTTATTCAATTACTTATTTTTAAAGGCTTCTTTTTCTTCTATAATCTTAGGAAGGTTTTCATCAAAGTTGATCATCATATCAATTACAATATCTACTGTATTAATAAAAAATAACTGATTGATTTTATCGAAAGTGTCTGAAACATTGTGATAATGTGCGTGATCATCCACTCCAAAATAAATAAACGGAACACCTGCATTATGAAAGGGCCCATGATCTGACGATTGCGTCCAATCCATTAAACCTGTATTGTTCACCTTTGGCTCATCGTGTCCGAATAACAATTTAACTTCAGTTCTATTTGAAGCCACTTCGTTAATGTATGGCTTTAAGAAAGGATAGTGGTAAGTACCACAAGCAAAAAGCTCATTATTAGGGCTGATACTAATCATATCGATATTAACCGATAACACTACGCTATTCATATCGAAAGGAGCATTTTTCACCAAGTGTTTCGCTCCCATTAAACCGTGTTCTTCTGCATCGAAAGCAATAAAAATCACAGAATAATCAGGAGGGTTTTTAGTGTAGTAGTCAGCCACTGAGAACATTCCTGCAACGCCAGAGGCATTATCGTCGGCACCGTTGTAAATTTCTCCTTTGTTGTTAATGCCTAGGTGGTCGTAGTGTGCACAAATGATGATGTACTTATTGGGGTCTTTTTTTCCGGGGAGGTACCCAATTAGGTTATAGCCAGTCAGTTGTTTTTTCACTCTACGGCTGTCGAATTTAAACTCATCTTTATAATTGCCATTAAAGGGAATCAGTTTATAGTCTACAAATCTTTTAATAATGTAGTCTTGTGCTTTTTTATTCCCTGGAGTATCGGTCATTCTGCCTTCAAACTCATCGGAAGAAAGTATTTTGATATCCGTTAATAATTGGTGTGCATCAAATTTTTGCTGTGCGGTTGTCAATTGGCTAAATCCTATAATTAGGATAATGCTCAAATAGAATTTTTTCATTTTAAAAATATGATTGTTATACATAATTGGTACATGTTTTTCGTAAATCTGAGATGGTCTGTGTAGGATTGTCACTTTTGAATATAAAACTTCCTGCCACAAGTACGTCGGCACCAACAGCTACAAGTGCTGCCGCATTGGATTGGTTTACACCCCCATCAACTTCAATATGAAGCGTTGTATTGTGTAATTCTGCCAAATCTCTTAATCTTTTAACTTTATTAGTAGTTGATGGAATGAATTTCTGACCTCCAAATCCTGGATTTACGGACATTACACAAACAAGGTCTATTTCAGAAATTATTTCGGTTAATAGTTCTATTGATGTATGTGGGTTAATTGCAACGCCAACGCTTGCGCCCGTTTCCTTAATTTGCTGAATAACGCTGTGTAAATGTGGACAAGCTTCATAATGAACTGTAATTACTTCAGCGCCGGCTTTTCTGAACGATTCAACGTATCGCTCGGGCTGCACAATCATTAAATGTACATCTATGGGCTTTTTTGCGTGCCGGTGAATCGCTTCGCAAACCGGAATTCCCAAGGAAATATTAGGTACAAAAACGCCATCCATCACATCTACATGAATCCAATCTGCTTCGCTTTGGTTTATCATTTCTGTTTCTGACTGAAGATTTGCAAAATCTGCCGCTAATACGGAGGGAGCTATTAGAGTTTTCATGGGCGCAAATATAGCTTTCTTTGTATTCAATAAATTTTTTCAGGAAAAAATTAGGGAATTTACAGTACTAAATATTAATGTAAATATTAATTTTTGGTTCATTATATTTAAAGTGAAAGACAACTTAAACTATATGGATATGCCTACGAAACCATTAAAAGCGAACAAAAAAGAAAGTGAAATAGCCTTGGTTAGAGAAGATAGTTGGCTTGAACCTTATGAAGAAGCCATCCGATATAGATTAAAACGATTTATGGATATTCAAGACCAAATTGCTAAAACTTATGGCAGTTTGTATCAGTTTTCTAATCTTCATCATGAACTTGGCTTACAATACAACGAAAAAGAACGAGGTTGGTACTACCGAGAGTGGGCACCGCAGGCATATTCCCTTCATTTAATTGGAGACTTTAACGGTTGGGACAACAATGCTTGCCCCCTAGTTAGAGGAAAGGACGGCATTTGGAGTGTGTTTTTACCCGATTCAAAATATGGAAATAAGTTAACCCATGGTAGCTTGGTGAAGGTAAGAGTGGCTTCCCGCATTGGTACTTTCGATAGAATTCCCGCATTAATTACAAGGGCAGTTCAAAACGATGACACTAAAGATTTTAGCGGGCAAATATGGAGTACTCCCAATAATTTCGATTGGGAAGGAGATAAAATTGCAGACATTTCAGTTACAGAACCTGTAATTTATGAGTGCCACATTGGTATGGGGCAAGAGAAAGAAGGCTTGGGCACTTACACTGAATTTAAAGATAAAGTACTTCCTCGCATTAAAGCGTTAGGCTACAACACCATACAAATTATGGCAATCCAAGAGCATCCTTATTATGGTTCTTTTGGCTATCATGTTTCTAGCTTTTTTGCCCCCTCTTCTCGTTTCGGAACACCCGAAGAACTAAAAGAGCTAGTTAAAGAAGCGCACAAAATGGGTATTGCGGTCATCATGGATATTGTACATTCTCATGCCGTGAAAAATCTTTTAGAAGGACTTAACGAATTTGATGGGACAAATCATCAGTATTTTCATCCCGGAGGCAGAGGGCATCATCCCTCGTGGGACTCTAAGTTATTTAACTATGGAAACTTCCATGTAATACAGTTTTTGCTTTCCAATGTAAGGTATTGGCTGGAAGAGTTTCATTTCGATGGGTTCCGTTTCGATGGCGTTACTTCTATGATGTATCACCACCATGGAAGCACCTCTTTTGACAACTTAGGGAAATATTTTAATGAAGATGTAGATGCGGAAGCACTATTGTATTTACAACTTGCCAATACTTTGATACATGAAATTAACCCTAACGCCCTATCGGAGGCAGAAGATGTATGCGGCATGCCCGGCCTTGCACGAAAAGAAGAAGAGGCATGACTTGGTTTCGAT
>CAZFQW010000384.1:3497-4220 GCA_964521225.1 uncultured Roseobacteraceae bacterium | reverse complement strand
AAGCCAGTAGTTTTGTTTAAGCACAGTACCACTTGCGGAATTAGTGCGGGAGCAAAACATGCTTTGGAAAGTAAGTGGGATTTCGCCGCAGGTGATCTAGATTTTTATTACCTCGATTTATTAAATCTCCGACCAATTTCCAATGAAATAGCGAGCCGATTTGGGGTAATTCATCAGTCGCCACAAATTATTGTGATAGCCGATGGAAAGGCGGTATTTGATACCTCTCATCACAGAATAAGTGCAGACACACTACGAGGTGCATTGGAGAGTGCCAATCAAGGTTCGTGAGAAATAATAAGTCTTATAAGGATCAAAATCCTTGTAAGATTTATATATGTGCTAACCACAGGTTATAGCCCTTCTTGTTTTTACCTAAATAGTAAATTTTAGTGTCATTCTGAGCTTGTAAAGAATTTATAGACAATAAGACAAGTGAACGCGATAGTTATCTCCTTATAACCATGATAATGCTATTTGCTTAATGAACGGCGCTGGTGTTGCATATCTACTTAAGAATCTTCCCCAACATCTTTTACAAACAGGGTAAGTACAGAGGCTATTACAAAAGCACTTGCACCAAGCAGCATTACATTAATAGCTTGGTTGTTGAACAGGCTCGCCATCATAAACCCTAGAATTGATGCTGCTGTAATTTGAGGGATTACAATAAAGAAGCTGAACACCCCCATGTCAATCCCCATAGCATGAGCAGGTAACGCC
>CAZFQW010000384.1:0-3487 GCA_964521225.1 uncultured Roseobacteraceae bacterium | reverse complement strand
GGTAACGCCCCGGAAAGCATGGCATAAGGCATTGTAAGAATACTCGACCAAGCAAGTCCCACACCAATCATCGATAGATAAATAAAGTTTGCATTTTCACTGCCTTGAATCAGGAAAATTGAACCTAAACCCACGGCTCCGCCAAGAAGGCAAACCATGTGTACAAATTTTCTGCTTGTAAGCCTCGCTAAGTAAGGAAGCAGGAAGGCAAGAAAAGCAGAAAAAAGATTGTAGGCAGCAAAGGCAAGTCCAACCAAATCAGCACCATCGTTATATAATTTTGAAGTTGTGTCTTCAGTACCAAATATGTGCTGTGTAACTGCTGAAGTAGTATAAATCCACATACAGAATAGGGCGAACCACGAAAAATATTGAACAAAGGCAAGCTGAATCATCGTTTTGGGCATCTTAACAAAAGAGGAAAAGAACTCGCTAAGTCCGTGACTTTTTTCTTCGATATTTTCCCCATTGAATTCCTCCATTTGCTTAGGGGAGTACTCAAAAGAGCGGATAACCGTCCATAATACACAGGCAAAAAAAGCAAACGCACCTAGGTAAAAAGACCAAACTACCGAAGGAGGTATTTCGCCTTCGGGTGCTGTGTTTGCGACCCCAAACCAATTGGTTAGGAGATAAGGCAGGGCAGAAGCAACTACCGAACCTACTCCAATAAAAAAGGTTTGAACGGCAAATCCTTTTGTTCTTTGTTTATCGGGCAACATATCGCCCACAAATGCCCTGAAAGGCTCCATGGCTATGTTAATGGAGGCATCCATAACCCATAATACTCCGGCAGCCACCCATAAAACAGAGGAGTTGGGCATTACAATTAAAGCCAAGGAAGCCAAGATAGCTCCAATTAAAAAGAAAGGTCGCCTTCTTCCTAATTTAGGGTGCCAAGTGCGGTCGCTGAAATAACCAATGATTGGTTGAATGAGTAAGCCGGTAACAGGAGCGGCAAGCCATAAAATAGGAATTTGGTCTTTATCTGCGCCAAGGGTTTCAAAAATTCGGCTTACGTTGGCATTTTGCAGGGCAAATCCGAACTGAATTCCCATGAATCCGAAGTTCATATTCCAAATTTGCCAGAAAGATAACTTCGGTTTTTTTGCTGCTTGGGCGACGGCTTGCGACATTTTAGTTGATGATGAAGTTGGTTTGTGTTTCAATACTGAATCTACTTCCTTTCTATCGGAAAATGAAGTGTACTGTTATTTTTTCTTAGTAAATAGAGTGTCTAAACTCCATTTACCTCCTCCTTGAATAAAGATGTAAAGGAAGATTACTCCAAAGAGTAGTGCTTTTTCTTTGCTGCCGTAAGGATCTGCCCAGTGCCTACCAAAAGCAGCAACCAACATGGTAATTGTTAAGAAAAAGGCAGAGGGTTTGGTGATTAAGCCAAGGGCAACCAACATTCCCCCAATTAACTCTGATAGGGCCGCAGCCCAAGCAAAGAAAGCTGCTGCGGGTAATCCGAGGTTTTCAACTCCGGCAATAAACTTATCGGACACAGGAACTTTCCCTAAACCATGAGCAAAAGCCATTGATAGGCCAGCAAAAACTCTTAGTAATAGCAAACCAAAAGAGTTAAGATGTGTCGAATGAGAGCCAAATAAAAGTTTCATAGTATATAATTTACTATTATAGTTTGAATTCACCTGAAGGGCTGATAAAGTGTTTTCGTGAATATGAATTTAAAAAAAAGCGTTTTCAATCTATATTTTTCATTTCAGAATGCTATATTAATATCTGTTTAGAAAAGTAACCAATGTTTTATGGAAGATTTCAAAGTGCAAGACGATGAAGATTTACTCTTTACCCCAATAGTGGCATTAGAGGCAAAATCTGGTAAATGCCTTATTGAAGGGGAATCTTACCTAGAAGATGCCTTTGATTTTTACAGCAAAATTACCAATTGGATGCAACAGTACCTTGAATCTACCAAAGGCCCAATCCACTTAGATATTAAGCTTACTTACTTCAATACAAGCTCATCGAGAGGCATCCTAACCTTATTAACTGAGTTAGCCAGCTACCAAAAAAGAGGTAAAGAAGTAGAAGTTATTTGGTACTATCCCATTCCCGATGAAGATGATATGCTTTCTGAATTAGAAGATTTTGTCTTTGAATCTGGAATTAAAATGGAAATTGTTCCTTTGCCCAGCGAGTAGTGTTATTAATAATTACAGTTGATTGCTTTAGTAACTCAGTTTTACTGACTAACTTTATTAGGTATAAGATAATCGATTAACAATGCCAGATATTATTGTAACATATACCAGTGAAGATGCCGCTTTTGCCAAAAAGATAGTGCAAGAAATATCTGAAGAGGGGTTTAACGTAAAAACTTCTGAAAATGAATCTTTATCTTACCTGAAAGATAAAATACAGCATGCTCACTACTTCATTCCGGTGTATTCTGTTGATTTTTGGAGCGATTCTAACCTCATAGAGCAGTGCAAGTTTGCGCTCGACTTAAATAAATCGGTACTACCACTTCAACGAAGTTTATACGACGATTTAGATTGGAATATTATCCCCCCACAGATAAGCAAATTAAGATGGTATAATTTCTTAGAAGAAGACTTATACGAAGAGTCATCTACTAACCTTATCACTTTTATTCTAAAGAACCATCATTACCTTAAAACGCATACCTACTATTTAAATGCGGCTATTCTTTGGGAGCAGTTTGGGTATCAGACAAGGCACTTGTTATCACATACAGAACTAAAAAAAGCAGTCGATTGGCTGGTTACGCAAAAAAATAAATACACCGACTTACCTACAGAACCCACCGAACTCCATTGTGCATTTATTAGCGAAAGCCGACGAAATATCGAAAACGAGACGGCAGATATTTTCATTCTTCATAGCGACAAAAATGAGGTAGAACAGGAGTTGCTTTATACACTTCAAAGAAAAGGAGTTTCTTGTACAAGCCGCTCAATGCCTTACAATAAAACAATTAGTACAGACAAGGCAATTGAAAACACTACAATTTGTATATTACTTTCTACCGACTCGCAAGAAGCGAAGGAAGTAGCTGAATCGGAACTGCGATACGCAGAAACGCTCAACAAACCCATTTTGAATTACCAAGTTAAGCAAGGTGAATATGATACTGACTATCCTGAAATTGAGATAGAAAACATAAAAAATGGTTTGCTTCCTGGTTTCGATGAAGATACATCTCAGTATCTGAGATTTTATACCAAAATTTTTCAGAGAGCCAGAGTTTGGCAGGGGAATGGCCAATCCAAGCAAAGTCTTTTGTACGGTCATGATTTGTCTTTAGCTTCTAAATGGTATACTGAGGGGGGTAGCCGCAATAACTTTCATCCACTAGGTGTACACGAAGAGTATATTGAAGAAAGCACAACACATGCTCATAACCTCTCGCCAGAAGTTTTTATGGCAAATGCTGCTAGCGATCTTCTCTTCGCTAAGAATTTAAATGCTCGACTTCAAAAAACGGGTAAGGTAA
>CAZFQW010000383.1:0-4223 GCA_964521225.1 uncultured Roseobacteraceae bacterium | reverse complement strand
ATTATTTTATGATAATTCGTTTTTAAGAAATTAAATTTTTAAACATGCTCTTAACCAAGAAATGCCGCAAAAAGAATACGGACAAATCATTGTTGAGTACAAAATTAAAAGTTGGGTAGGCGATACAGTAGATTTCAGAAAAGTAATTTCGCCAGCATTGCAAGAGTGGTATGGGCTAGAGGTTGTTCCAAAGCTTTTAGCAGCAGAGCTAGAAAAAATAGCTTTAGTTGCCCCCGAAGAGTTTATTGCCAATTTATCGGTAGAGCCATCAATCGACGAAATTCTAAGTCCGAATGCTTGGATAAATCAATAGGTAATTAGGTTAAATAGGAATGCTATACATTGTTGTAAAGCCTGGGCATAGAAACATGCTCGGGCTTTTTTAATGCTCGTTTTATAATTTGAATTGAGGAGTAGGGAAGAGGTATTTAAGTAAATCTTCAACGGCGAATAAAGGAGTATAAAAATACTCATAAATAAGTATTATAACGCACAAATAAATTATACTTATTTTTACCGAAACGCTAGTTTTGCGTTAGAAGAAACTCTACACTCAGTGTAGTAGTTATAGCACTGAGTACTTTAACTAAAAATAAAAAAAATATGCTTACAGCGCTTTTAGCAACAGGATTTGTCGGATTATTTTTTGTGATGATGGCAGTAAAACTCATTTTTAAAAAAAATGGCGAATTTAGTGGTACATGTGCAAGCCAAAGCCCTTTTTTAAATAAAGAAGGCGTAACCTGTAGTGTTTGTGGAAATGACCCTACCAAATGCGAAAGCAATAACGAAGATAAGTTAGAGCCGCTCCCAACTATTGCATAATTAAGATTTAGGATACATTTTAAAATCACGCATTAGACAGACCTCACATTATTGCGAGAGCCTAATGCCATGGTAGCCAAAATAATTTTTTGCGATACCGCAAAGTTTTTAATCGGCTAGGCAGTAAAACAATAGTTGAATATCAACTATTTACAATACTTTCTCATTGGTAGTTGTTGCCATTTCCCCAATGGCAACCAATGTGTTTTTCATTGGCACAATATGCCGCTTCTGATGCACCACATGAAACTCAAAACACTTTGGCAGATTCACAGTGCTTGCCAACTTGTTGAGGCATTGTACTAAATTTTCGGGAGTGATTTTGATTTGTGCCATAATTCTTTCCGTTTCTATAAATAATATCTACTTTGTAAACAAACTCACTCATTCGCTCTCAAAAATTGGCCGAGGTCAAGAAGTGAGTTTTAAGACAATAGCAATAGAATTTAAAAGAGAATATGCCCGCAGAATTAAATAAAACTCGCTTAAAGAAAATAAAAAATTGGAGCTGGATGCTGATGATGGCTTATATGCTAGGGATTGCCAAACCTTACCGAGAAGAGGAGGAAGAATCGCTTGTTTCGATAGAAAGTCGGCTGCAAACAAAAGACACCGATGAAGAACCTCCGATTGGCATTGGCCAACTTACCTACCAAGAAGCCGAGTTTTACCATCGGACAGGCTTTGGGTACTTTCCTAGGAATTGAGCCGCCTCAATCGTTTTTAAACTTCGTAGCCGATTGCCATCCTTTCAGTAAATTAATTGCCAAATGGCTGCTTTTTTGCGAATTAACTCAAAAAAATCAGATTACCACCATGAAACATTTCCTCCCTATCCTCCTCATTTTTATGGTACTTTCTGCATGCGAAACAGAGCAGCGCGGCAGTGCCGAACAATCGTATGCGGGCATTTCCGACGACAGTGCAATACCTCTCCAAAGGGCTAGTGCTTCGCCCAACAGGGGCAATGAACCGATAGACGACAGAAAAGTAATTTGGACGGGCGATTTAGACCTTCAGGTAAAAAACGTGGAGGAATCGTCGAACAAAATAAAGGATATTACCAAAGAATTTGGTGGATTTATTTCCGATATGAACCTTTCTAACTCCAACTACGAAATCAGCAATTTAATTACCGTAAAAATCGAGAACAATCAGTTTCAGGCACTCATTGACGCTATAAAAAAAGAGGCTGTGTTTATCAAAAACATTGGCATCTCTTCCACCGATGTTACCGAAGAATTTATCGACATTCAAAGCAGACTCAAAACCAAAAAAGAAGTAAGAGAACGGTACATCGACATCTTAAAAAATAAGACCGGCAGCGTAAAAGATGTGCTAGAAGCGGAAGAGGCAATTCGGGTAATTACCGAAGAAATTGAGGCAAAAGAAGGTAGGTTAAGGTACTTAGAAAACCGAGTAAAATTTAGCACGCTGCGCATCAGAATTTACCAAGAGGTGAGCTACGAAAAAGAACCCGCGGTTTTCAAGAAATCGTATGCCGATAAAGCCACCGAAGCCCTGGGGAATGGCTGGAGCATCATTACTACTTTTGTTTTATTTCTGCTGAATATTTGGCCTTTACTTTTTGTAGCTTTTGGTGGGTTTATGTTTTGGAAATGGCGGAAGAGCCAATCGAAAAACTAGCGGTAGTTGTGGAAGGAAATTATTCAGACCGATTTTGCAATAATTTCCTTTCCTTTGTAGCCTGTTCTACACCATAAATGTTCTTATACATGCACTTACTACGCTTTTTTTTGCTTTGTGCCTTGTTTTTTGCATTAAGCAGCCGCTTTTTGTTGGCTCAAAATAAGCCCGAAGAAGCTCAAATTATTATTAATAAAACTCCCGCTCCTATTGTACTCGATGGCAAGCTCGACGAGGAAGTGTGGCAAACTGCCGACAAGGCAAAAAACTTCTGGCAGTACTCTCCCAACGATTCCATCCCCGCCGTTTCTCGCACAGAAGTGATGCTCACTTTCGACGAGGAAAACCTGTACGTAGGGGCCATCATGTACGATACCCTCGAAGGCGATTATGTCATTTCTTCTTTACGCAGAGATTTCGACTGGGGCAACAACGATAACATCAGTATGTACTTCGACCCTATGAACGACCAAGTAAATGGCTTTTCGTTTCAGGTAACGGCACTTAACATCCAGCGAGAGGGCATGATTGCCCAAAGTTTCCAAATTAACGACGATTGGGACAACAAGTGGTACTCCGAAGTACAAAGAATGGAAGGGCGCTGGACGGCAGAGATGAAAATCCCGTTCAAATCGTTCCGATACAGCGAAAATATTACCGAATGGCGCATTACCTTTTTGCGCAACAACAGCAAAGCCAACGAGGTAGCCACTTGGACCAAAGTACCGAGGCAATTTCGGCCCAACCACTTGGCTTTTGCGGGCAAACTCATCTGGCAACAGCCCCCTCCGAAAGCAGGAACCAATATTTCGTTAATCCCTTATGTGGCAAGTAGTGCCACCAAAAACTACGAAGAAAATACCGATACCGACTTCCAGTTAGATGCTGGCTTCGACGCTAAAATTGCCCTTTCCTCTTCGCTTAACTTAGACCTCACCTTCAACCCCGACTTCTCTCAGGTAGAAGTGGATCAGCAGGTGGCAAACCTCGAACGCTTCGAGATTTTCTTCCCTGAACGCCGGCAGTTTTTCCTTGAAAACAGCGATTTGTTCGCCAACTTTGGTATTCCGCCTGTGCGCCCATTTTTTTCGAGACGAATTGGCATTGCCCGCAACCAAGAGGGCAACAACGTAGCGGTTCCCATTGTGTATGGGGCACGTTTAAGCGGTAAGCTCGACCAAAACTGGCGTGTGGGCTTTTTAAATATGCAAACGGCAAAAAAAGACGAAATAGACCTGCCCGCACAAAATTATACGGTTGCCACGTTCCAACGCAGGTTTATGGAGCGTTCCACCTTTGGGGGAATCTTCGTTAACAAACAAGCCATTAATTACGACAGCGAAAATCCTGATATTTTGGGAAGTCGCTACAACCGAGCGGCGGGCTTCGATGTCAATTTTTCTAGCAATAACAACCGTTGGAATGCTTCCACAAAATACCACCACACCTTCAGCGCCGGTAGCAACAACAAAGAAAGTTACGCTTGGATGAACAGCCTCGGCTATAACTCCAGAAATTTCAATGTTTTTGCCGTAAACGAGCTGGTAGGTAGCGGTTTTAATGCTGAAGTAGGCTTTGTGCCTCGCACGGGTTTTATTAAAAGTTTCGTAGAGATTTCAACGCCTATGTACCCACAAAACGATTGGCTGATTTCGCACGGTCCCGAAACTCGCCTGTTTTTCTTGAGCGATTTAGAAGGGCAACTCTCTGACCGAGAACTGACATTCGCCTACAATTTCAACCTGCAAAAC
>CAZFQW010000382.1:0-4238 GCA_964521225.1 uncultured Roseobacteraceae bacterium | reverse complement strand
ACTAGCTTTACCTTCTACCATGGAAGGGGAAACTACGGTATTTTATATAGCTCGAAAACTAAAAGAACAAGCTGTTAAAATTAGTACTATTGCCCGAGGCGTGCCTATTGGCAGCGAACTAGAATATACCGATGAGGTTACTTTAGGAAGAAGCATCATGGAGAGAGTCGCTTATAATACTGCGCAATAAGTTGTAACCCAAAAGGGTTTTATCACTATAGTCTTTTAACGCAAACAACAGTATTTTCCCTTAAAGAGCTAATCATGGAAAGTCGTAGAATTGTTATTCAACTAATTTTTATTGCCGTTTTTACAGTGATTGGAGTAAAGCTATTCTTCATTCAGGTGGTAGAAAGCGACTATAAAGAGAAGGCAGAGAGCAATATTTTACAACGCATCACTACCTACCCACACAGAGGGATTATTTACGACCGAAATGGTAACTTATTAGTCGCAAATACCCCTGTTTATAATTTACAGGTAATTCCCAGAGAAGTTGCTGATAACTTCGATAAAACATCTTTTTGCCAGTTAGTCGATTTATCGCCTACTGAGTTCGATGAGCGAATCCAAAAAGCTAGAAAATATTCTAGGGTTAAAAACTCCGATTTTATTAAGCAGATTTCTCAGCACGATTTTGCTAAAATTCAGGATAAATTAATTGGCTATCCTGGCTTTTACGAAGAAGCCCGTACCGTTAGGTTTTACCCTTACGAAAACACCGCAAATGCCTTTGGCTATTTAGGAGAAGTTAGTCCCAACCAGCTTAAAAAAGATACTGCCAAATACTACAACCGAGGCGATTATATTGGCGTGAGTGGTTTAGAGTCGTATTACGAAGACTACTTACGAGGGAAAAGAGGCGTTCGCTATGTAATGGTAAATGTAAACCGAATTGTAAAAGGCTCTTTTAAAGAGGGCCTGTATGATACCCTAGCTATTCCGGGCGATGACCTTATTAGTTCTATCGATGCCGACCTGCAGGCCTATGCAGAGCAACTTATGAAGGGTAAAATTGGAAGTGTCGTAGCTATTGAGCCTTCAAGTGGGGAAATCCTTTCCATGGTTTCTGCGCCTACATATAACCCTAATATTCTTTCGGGAAAAGGGCTTAGAAACAACTTCCAAGCGTTGCAAAAAGACTCTTTAAACCCATTGTTCAACCGCCCAATTATGGCGACTTATCCTCCCGGTTCTATCTTCAAAACGATACAGGCACTAATTGCCCTACAAGAAGGGGTTATTAAACCCAACGAATCAATTGCTTCTTTCAGCAGCCCTATGGGAGATCATGCCGCTTTTGGATATTACGACATCCCTAAGGGGATTAAGTACTCTTCTAATACCTTTTTTTATACCCTGTTCAAGCGGATAATCAATCAAAATGAAAACAGTAATACTTATGTTGATACAAGGCTAGGCGTTGCCAAGTGGAAAGCGTATTTAGAAAACTTTGGCTTAGGGAAACGCCTAGGAATAGACCTTCCGAACGAAAAAAGAGGCTCGTTACCTAGTATTAGCTACTACGATAAAATCTATGGCGAAAACCAATGGAAGTTCTCGAATATTTACTCGTTAAGTATTGGGCAGGGCGAGTTACTAGTAACGCCTATTCAGATGGCAAACTTGGCGGCTGCTATTGCCAACAAAGGCTACTATTATCGGCCCCATTTGGTAAAGGGTATCGGCGATAATAGGAAACCACTCCCGCCGTTTCAAGAGAAAATATATACAGGTATTGATTCTGCTTATTTTGCCCCTGTAATTGAAGGAATGTCGCAGGCAGTTTATGGTACGGCACAAAGAGCGGTAATTCCAGGGATAGAGCTTTGCGGAAAAACAGGAACAGCAGAGAACCCGCATGGCCCCGACCACTCCGTTTTTATTGCATTTGCCCCTCGTGATAATCCTAAAATTGCCATTTCTGTGTATGTAGAAAACTCAGGTTGGGGCGGTAGAGCAGCAGCATCTACGGCAAGCTTGCTTATTGAAAAGTACCTCAAAGGCGAAGTCAAAAGAAAAAATATTGAGGCGTTTGTGTTAAAGGGCGAGTTCCTTTACTAAAGAACGAATACAATACACTAGCATTTATGGTCGGATACTTAAATAGTACTACAATACAATAAAGTATCGAGTATTCGTTGGGCGGGTGGTATGCCTACAAAAGGCTCTCTCTCTACATTATACTCTCATTGTTAGAAACTTGTACGACAAATTAATACGGGAATAATTTTGTCTAGGAGTTTCCAACCGCTTGTTATTCCTCAAATTATAAAAAAGACTTCAAGTGCGTTGAAAACACCTGAAGCCCAATCGTATCATCAAACTACTCTGCCTTTTATCTCATGTGCGAACCAAAAGTTAAAAAGGCTATTGCAAGCAACAATAGTTTTTTTTGTCATCTCGACCGTAGGGAGAGAACTATCCTGTTTACTGCGCCTATTGTTAAATTCTTCGCAAACTCAGAATGACAGCAGAATTCATTCTTTAGGCTAAAGAAAGAAGATTATAAGCCCTAATTCGCATTCATGTTCAATCTTTGCCATCAACAAAATCTTGGAGGTAGCTATAACGCTGCGTTAGTTTACCATCGAGCGTTATAGTTGCATTTTTAATCATGTCTTCGTTATCATCAAATAATAAATGAGGAAGCACATTATCAATGAGCTGCCTGCCAAAACTTTCCGAGGCATCTCGTGGGAGTTCGTTGGGTAAATTATCGACTGCCATTACGGTTATATTTTTTGGAGAAGATAACGCAGGCTCTGCGTTTTCGGTATATGTGTTGTAATCGTAAAGCGGGTCGTCAATGGTAGACGCTCTTTTGGTGGTTGGTATTGAGCCTTCAATATCACACGTAATGTCAGCAACTACCTTAATGTTGAAAGTCTCATCTTTTACGTCTTCTTTTGTGAAAAGGACAGGTGCTTTAGGATCCCAATAAGCACCTGCTATCAGCATATCGGCAGTTTTCCAGTACTGTTCAAAATTACCTTCGTATAGCTCAGGGTTCGCAAAGAACTCTTGCTGATTGTACTCTCCATCGCCTTTTCTTTTATTGTAAACACTTGATTCAATTTGGCAGTAGGTGGCTTTTTCATAAGTATTTGCTAAAAAATCTTCGGCAGAAACCCTTTCAATATTAGCGTTGTCTAGGGTTTCCATAGCACCTTTTGCAACACGCCCGCCGCCGGTAAGCACTATTTTAATGTTGGGCAAAGTAACTTTTGAAAGTTCCTCATTCATTTCTTGCATATCGAAACACTTGTGCGCAGGTTGTAGCTCAAATAAATTAAACCGCTTTCCATACGCTAGCAAGCCATTATAAGCCCCCACTAAACCCGCATATCTGCCGAAGGCGATTACTCTTTGCCCATCGCTTTTTACGAGGGTTTCATAATCTATCATCCTGATTTTTTTGTCGAGTAGCTCAAGGAGTAAATTGCGATTATATGCCTGTTTTTTAATTGTATGCGAGAAAAAGAAATAGGTTTTCCTCGGTACTAAATTTGAAACGGGTACTTCTTTAATTCCCAGTAATATATCGGCTTCGGAAGCATCTTCTACAAGAGTTACCCCTGCTTTTTCGTACTCATTATCTTTATAACAACGGAATGGGCTACGCTCTGCTATAATATTGATGTAGGGTAGGCGATCTATAATCTCTGCACATTGAGAAGGCGTTAACGCTACTCTTTTATCTACAGGCACTTTTCCTTCTCTTATTAATCCTATTTTCATAAACTTTATTGGTTTGTTTGCTAGGTAGATACCCTGCCTTTAAGGCTGTTTTTCTTTTGAAAAAAAGGACCTCTTCGCAAAATTTTGCTCAAAAAAAGTCAAATGAAGTCCAATTGTCAAATAATAAAGTAATTTTACTGCATGAAATCTGAAATTGTTTTTCAGAAAAAATTGTATCAACTGAATCGTTCAAATTAAAAAAAAATCAGATAATGGCTGATAACAGGACTTTTACTATGATTAAGCCCGATGCTTTTGAAGCGGGCAATACAGGAGCAATCCTTAAAATGATTGAAGACGCTGGTTTCCGTATTGTAGCGGCTAAAGTTACCAGGCTAACACAAGAAAAAGCAGGCCAGTTTTATGAAGTGCACAAAGAACGCCCTTTCTACAACGACCTTTGTACTTATATGAGTTCTGGTGCTATTATGCCGCTTATCTTAGAGAAAGATAACGCAGTAGCAGATTTTAGAACTTTAATTGGGGCAACTAACCCA
>CAZFQW010000381.1:0-4245 GCA_964521225.1 uncultured Roseobacteraceae bacterium | reverse complement strand
CATTTGCCTTAACGTACAAAGTGTATTTCCACAAAGAATCCAGTTATATACTTCGCAATACGAAGGCGAGGTAATTCACGATACTATCCCTAATGGCTATGGGAAAATGTATTACCCAACGGGAGAGGTTCTAGCAGGGGTTTTTGCGAATGGTATTATCCATGGAAAAGCGACAATTAAGTATAAGGGGAATATCGCAAGTGGTTTTTTCCATGTGGGCGATTTAAGCGATGCGAACGTAGAAATGATAAAAAATATTCCAGAAGAGGTAGCGAAAATTAAATACGAAGGGAACATAATTCTTCACAAAGTAGAAGAGATGGAAATGTACGATTTCGTATTTGGGAATCATTTAATTGAAAAAACGGGGAATGGGCATTTAGAAATCTTATATAAATTGGGAGATACTCTTCAATATCATGGAATGTTTTTTCACGATGCCTTTCATGGGCATGGTTTATTAGTAGATACCAGAAATGGTTTTACATACAGAGGGCATTTTGAACACGGCGAAATTGAAGGTACAGGCGAGTTTCATTACGAAGATGGCAGTATATACAGGGGTTATTTGGTGCATGGCAAATATATGGGTAGGGGATACTTTAAATTTCCTACGGACTCTCAATACGAATACTATAATGGGATGTGGTTAAATAATGAGCAACACGGTCGAGGAACACTTAAATTTAAAGATGGGGGGAGTTATGTAGGAGAGTTTTTAGGAGGCAAACCACACGGAAATGGTAAACGAGTTTTTGCCGATGGAAGCTATTTTGAAGGTTCTTTTAAACACGGGCAACCCCTTAAACCACTGAGCACAAAATACACTGGAGGCTAAGTAAATACTTTTTTTATTTGAAATTCTATAAATAAATACAACGATGTTTCTTTTTCTTTTTTGGCAGCGGCTTTCAATAAAATATAATTTAGTTACTTTAGTAATATATCCCCATTAAATACTTCAAGAATGTCGAGAAAAAAATTTGCATTTCTGTTATTACTTTGCTGTACGAGTTCGCTTTATATGAGAGCGTACAGCCAAGATTTAGAGCAGTTAGAAAAAAGCTATAAAAAAGTAGTAAAGCAGAATGAGCATAGCGAAGCAGCTAAAATTGCCATTGAAATAGCAGATACTTATTTAAGCCTACCGCAAGGAGATAGAAATTATAAAAAGATAATTGAATACTATAATAATGCAATTACTCAAGGAAAGGCAGCAAGCGATAAAAAGTTACAAGCAGAAGCTTACTTAAAACTGGGAAGCCATTACGGGAAGTATTCCGAAACAATCAATGAATCGATTAAAGATTATAATGCAGGAATCGCTATTCTAGAGCAAATACAAGACTGGGGCACTTACACAAAAGCGACTTCAGACCTCAGTAAAGTCTATGCAAGGCAAGATAATACAATAGGTAGAGCAATCACTGTTTTGCAGCGCTCACAATCAACAGCTAAAAAATATGATATAAATATAGATTTAGAAGACTATTATAAGCGATTTGTAGTATTATATCGCAAAAATGGAGATGATAAAAATGCAAGAATATTTTTTGAGAGACTGAATGGAAATACGAACAGAACTGCTTCTACAACCGGTACTCAAAGTAAAAACAGCGAAGATGCTGAACTTACCGACTTAGAGTTTGAATTGGCAGAAGCTAAAATGAGAGAGGAAGAACTAAGCCGCAGATTACAAGGTCTACAAACTAGTAGTGTAGAGAATAAAGATGAAATCAATAATCTTCGTATTCAATTAAATGCTACTGAAAAAGAAAAAGAATTGTATGAGCAAAGTATAAAGGAAAAGCAAGAAAAAATTGCAGCCCAAGAAAAAGCAAATAAATATTTAATTGGGGCTGTTGGGTTAGCTGTAATAGTGGTAATTATTGCTTTTATTGCTTATTTAGGTCAGCAAAGAGCCAACAAAAGATTAGCTGCAAAAAATGCTGAAATTCTCTACCAAAAACAGGAAATTGAATCGCAGAAATACGAAATAGAAAAACAGAGTAAAAAATTAGTAGGCGAGCAAGAAAAATCAGAGAAGTTACTATTAAATATCCTCCCAAAAGCGACTGCCGACGAGTTAAAAGAAAATGGTTTTGCTTCTCCTAAGTCTTATGACATGGTAACGGTCATGTTTACTGATTTTAAAGGATTTACCAACATTGCAGAACAACTTACCCCCGTAGAAATTGTTCGTGAGTTAGACATCTGTTTTTTGAAGTTTGATGATATTGTGGAACGTCATAATATGGAGAAAATTAAAACCATTGGCGATGCTTATATGTGTGCAGGAGGGGTTCCGCTCAAAAATACCACCAACCCTACTGATGCCGTAAAAGCAGGGATTGAAATGCAGGAATTTATGTTACAACGGAAACAGGAAAAGCTTAGCAAAGGTGAAATTCCTTTTGAACTTAGGGTAGGGATTCACACAGGGGCTGTAGTTGCGGGTGTAGTAGGTAAAAGAAAATTTGCATACGATATATGGGGCGATGCCGTTAACATAGCAGCAAGGATGGAGTCGAGTAGTGATGTAGGTAGGGTAAATATTTCAGAGGTTACCTATGAATACATTAAAGACTCTTTCTATTGTAATTATAGAGGGAAAATTCAAGCAAAAAATAAAGGGGAAATTGATATGTATTTTGTGAATGGCCCAATCTAAGCAAATAGATATAAATAACAGCACAAAAATTTTATATACTTAAATATAATCTGACTCACTTACTTACCTACTTAAAAAAATAACTATGAGTAAGTATTAAAATTTAAACCCAACAGAATAAAAGTAATGAAAAGTAGGAATTCAGACCAAATTAAATTAGGACAAGTCATTACTTTTGAAACCAACCAAATAAACTTCATTACAAAGAATCTCTGACTACTTCATTAATTATGGCATTATCAAAAATCAGAAAAGTAAAGGTAGCAAGTGGTGTTTACTGGGTTGAAATCCCCGATGCAGCACTATACATATTATGTGGCTGTCCTGCCGATGCTATTAAACATCTAAAAAAGAGGGGGCTAGTAGAAGCGGTTACAAAAGAAAATGTAACTTTTGAAACAGGACCTAATGCTATTTTACTCTCCGATGTATTAATACAAAACGGGAGTTTTTCTAATTTAACGGAATTTCCCGTAATGCAAATGCTGTATTTACAAGGGATGCTGCTACCAAACCACCCCAATAATTCGGGCGTGTTGCCCATGTTAATCGGTACAGAAGAGCAAGTAAATTCTCAGTTAGAATATATCTATAGAGGAAACTATGGTTTAATCTCTAAGGAAGAAATGATAGAGGCAGGGGTGAATGAACAATTAGCAGAGGACCTAATGAAAATAAAACTTTATTTTTCTTTCGGTAAAATTACTCCCCCCGAAGCATTTTTAGATAGAAAAATTGTAAAAAATAAAGAAGTGGAACTCCGAAATGGAGTAACAATCCTAAGGACAGGTTTTAATCAATATCAACTTAATTTTGAAGAAGAAAGCATTGATATTAATCTCAATTTAAAACCGGAAGAAGAATACGAAGCTCCTTATAAATTGAGCTACCATTTATTACCTCGCGAATATTTTGCGGTAGTTCATTCTGGTGAAGGAAATGGTTGGGATATAAACCGCCCTTGCATGTCGAGTATTTTGATGTTTCAAGGGAAAATCTACTTGGTAGATGCCGGACCTAACATCATGACGAGCCTTAATTATTTAGGAATTAGCGTTAACGAAGTAGAAGGGATTTTCCACACACATGCGCACGACGACCACTTTGCAGGGCTTACAACACTGGCGCGTTCCGACCACCGCTTTAAATATTATTCTAACCCATTGGTAAGAAGTGCCGTCGCTAAAAAACTTTGTGCGTTAATGAATGTTTCCGACAAAAGCTTTGAAAGCTTTTTCGACATTCAAGATTTAGAAATGGATAGCTGGAATAATATCGAAGGACTTGACGTAAAGCCTAGCTACTCTCCACATCCTGTAGAAACCAATATTTTCTTTTTTAGAGCAAGGTGGCAAGAAAAATACAAAGTATATGCCCACCTAGCCGATACCGTTTCTTTTAAGGTTTGGGATGATATTGCCAACGGCGATACCGAAAAGGGCAGACTTGCTAAAGAGTGGGCTACAAAAGTGAAAGAATTATATCTTACTCCTGTCGATTTAAAAAAAATAGATGTAGGCGGCGGATTAATACATGGTATGGCAGAAGATTATCGCGAAGATACCTCTAAAAAA
>CAZFQW010000380.1:0-4249 GCA_964521225.1 uncultured Roseobacteraceae bacterium | reverse complement strand
GCTATTTCATCAATTCCATTGTAAATATCTCTGCAATAGAGTTTATGATGGAAATAGCCATGTGCATCTTTTTTGACGGAAAGGTCAGAAACAGTTTTTGCCAATATTTTTTCTTGGCTTTCGATGAGTTCAAAAGCAGAAAGAATACCTAGTTTGCCAGAAATGGCTTTGCCCATCTCAATCATTTGCTTTCGCTCGTTGAGTGAGCCACTGAACATAATGGTGTTAGGTCGCCAATTTCGGTTGTGGAGCTTATCTTTTTTGAGATTGGTAAGCCCTATTTTTACCAGGGAAGCCCAAACGCCGCTCCATGTATCGCCAGAGTCGAGGGTAAGTTCTTTTCTTTTAAGGTACAGAAATAGCAACCCTAAAATAATGATAGCACCGAACATAGAAACGATGTCGAGCTGAATCATCACTAGCACACAGGCAACAGATCCGATAACACTAATCCAACCCGAAACTTTAAATTCTGGCCTAAAGTCGGCGCTAGTCCAGTATTCAAAAGCTGCACTAATATTTAAAAAGCCATAAGTGGTAATAAAAAACACCGAAACTACACTGGCAATGGCATCTAAGCTTCCAATGAGAATTCCGCTTTCGGCAATTAAAAAAGTAAGTAAGAGAGCATTGCGAGGCTCGTTACTTTTTCCATATCCTTTGGCAAAAAATTTAGGAGTGATTTTATCGATAGCGGTTGCCTGCAAAATACGAGGTGCGCCCAAAATACTTCCCAAGGCAGAAGAAAGCGTTGCTCCCCAAATGCCTGCAATTACCAACTCAGGCACCCAGGCAATGTTCAGAAGGATATTGCCATTGGTAGCGAGTGCCTTGCCATCTACTGTAAAAGCCAAGAAAGTGGCAAGGATAATATACACAACAAAGCCAACTGTTACTGCGGAAATTGAGCCAAAAGGAATCGATTTTTTAGGGTCTTTTAAATCGCCCGACATGGAAACCCCCGCTTCAAAACCAGTAACCGCAGGGAAGAAAATCCCGAAAAGTACCATTAAAGGAACCGTTTGCTCGGGGTTACTTAGCAACGGAGTAGCCGGCTGAAAATCATGATTTCCAAAAAAAATAGAAACCAAGGAAAGCAGAATCGCAGCCATAATGAAATACTGCGTTTTCATTGCTAAAGAAGTACTAACAAAAGTAATGGTAGTAACCGCTAAAAGCACAAGTGAACCCGTAAGCCGTATATTGTTAATACCGGTAGGAAGCCCCCAATAGCTCAAAAAACTTTCTGAAAAACCAATAAGATATAAACTCACACTAAAAGAAAGACCTACAAAAAGTGCTAAGCCTAAAGTGCCTCCAATAGAAAGCCCTAAACTTCTAGAAATCATATAGTAAGTACCTCCTGCCTCTACTTTTTTATCGGTAGCAATAGAAGAAACACTTAGCCCTGTGGTAACCGATATGATATGGGCCACCACAATAATCCCGATAGTAGCCCAAAGTCCGGCTTCGCCCACAATCATAGGAAGCCTTAAATACATAATTACCCCTAATATAGTAAGTATCGAAGGCACGAAAACACCACCAAAAGTTCCGAACTTATTTTGTTTAGCCATCTATCATAGTTTATTAAGTACGATGTAAATATTTAAAAATAGTAAGTGTTAAATTACAATAATGTTTTGCTACATTTAAGAATAAATAAAACAATCATTATACTTCAAGCAGCTCGAAATGTAAGTAAATTTTCATTTTAAATTACGAACAACAAATTATTAAAACACTTACAGTGAGTATTTTAGCTCATAAATAAGTTGTACCTAATTTAATTTAAATTTAGGAGCTAAAAAGCCACTTATCATTTCACTAAACTACAAAAAAGATTAAAATGGATTTGTTTAATGCTTACAGTGAAGCGATTGTACTATCGCTTATTATCATAATATCTTACTTTTTTAATTATGTATCGAAGAAAACGCAAATACCGAGTGTGTTGCTGTTAATCGGTTTGGGGATAGGGCTACAGCAGCTCTTAGTACAAGCCAATATTAACCTTGATAGTTTAATTAGCGAAGCTTTAGAGTTGCTAGGGGTGGTGGGTTTAATTATGATTGTACTTGAAGCTGCGCTCGATTTAACACTCAAAAAAGAGAAAAAACACATTCTTATAAAATCGTTTTTAGTGGCTTTGTTTTCTTTGTTAATCACGGCTTTCGCCATTGGGTTTATTTTCTACGAAAGAATTTTCGATAACTATTTCACAGCGTTACTGTACGCTATTCCTCTTTCTATTTTAAGTAGTGCTATCATTATTCCTAGTGTGGCTAGCCTTAGCGAGAATAAACGGGAGTTTATGATTTACGAAAGCACCTTTTCCGATATCCTCGGCATTATGTTTTTCTATTTCATGCTTGGCGGATACGACACCTCGGGCGTGGGCGAAGTAGCATTTAATGTTTCAAGCAATATCCTTATTACCATTATTCTATCGCTTATCATTAGCTATGCCATGGTATTGTTACTTCAAAAGTTGAAGGAAAAGGTGAAATTGTTTTTCCTGATATCGGTACTAGTGCTGTTGTATGCCACAGGCAAAATGTTTCACCTTTCTTCGTTGCTCATTATTATGGTGTTTGGCTTAGTGCTTAATAACTACTTGCTGTTTTTTAAAGGGAAACTTAAAAATTTGATTGACGACCATTCGCTGAAAGAAATCACTGAGGATTTTCACGTGGTAACAATGGAAACTGCTTTTGTTGTAAGAACTTTTTTCTTTGTGATTTTTGGAATGACACTCGATTTTTCTGGAATTACCAACACCTTTACGCTCTCGATAGGTCTAGGGATTTTAGTAGTTACCTATGTAATTAGTTTGATAATGCTGAAGATTTTTGCGGGTAAAGGCATACTTCCTCAGTTATGGATTGCCCCAAGAGGACTAATCACCGTGCTCTTATTTTTCTCTATACCGGCACAGTTTCAAAGCGATAGCTTTAACCCTGCCATTTTACTCATTGTTATTTTATCGACGAGTTTTATGATGTCGGGGGGACTGATTGCTAAAAAAGAAAATTTTGCCGAAGTAGATGAACTTGCCTTTGATGATTGGGCAAGCCTCGATGCTGAAATAAAAGAACTCACGCTTTCAGAAGAAAAAGGCGAGAAAGAAGAAGAGGAAATGAAGTAAGTGAATGTTGGATTACAAACTTCCATTTCGCTTTTCAAAATTTTCCAACACTGTTTCAACTACTTCGGCGGTAATATCTGGGAAATTTACTTTCACATTTTGAGAGTTTGAAAGCCACTTTTCAATCTCGGGTAAATAGCGTTGTTGCAAGGCTTTAACCACAGGAATGCCCATAAGCGAGAGGGCAGCGGCATTGCAATGCTGTTCGTATTGCCATTTCATTGGAATCACCATCAGCTTTTTTTCTAAATAGAGTGCTTCCGCAGGGGTTTCAAAACCAGCACCGCACAGCACCCCTTCCGACGAGGCCATGCTAGCCATAAAGGCTTCATTCTGCACAGGGCGAATGGTAATATTACTTGATTGATAAGGCTTCTTGGAGTGTTTTGAAAATACGTGCCATTGTACACCAGTAAATTGCTTTAACTGCGCGATGAGTTGAGTGTCTTCATAAGCGGGTAAATAAACGGTATAATGCCCTGCATTAGAAGGGGCTAAATTTCTTAGCTGTTTCCTTATCACAGGGGTGAAAATTCGCTTTGAAAACGCTTTAAAGTGAAACCCATAAGCCTCATCGGCAGGAGCATAGTTTTTTAAAATCAAATTTCCTAGTATGTCTGAATATTCGGGCTTGGGGGCCTCATTGGCAATTACTGCACTTTGGTGGCTTAAGCCAATGCAAGGAATATTTTTACGTTTGCAAGCCCAAGCAGAAACTGGTTCAAAATCGTTGATTACCAAATCGTAATCTTGCACGGGTAAACTGTTAATTTCTTTTAAAAACTTTCTGCTGTTATTTTTTCGGTAAGTATTCCAAAAATCTACCCCTCCTTTTTTTCCAAAAATAAAGCCCATTCCGCTGCAAGTATATTTCAAAGGAGTATCGAGCTGTACGTCGGCTTGCATTCCGCTCACCATCACATTAAGCTCGGCGTATTTTTTTAGCTCGGGAATGATATCTCTTGCCCTGCTTAAATGCCCGTTACCTGTCCCTTGAATGGCATACAGTATTTTCATGCTAAGTCAAATTCTAATAACATTTTTTGGAATAACTGCTTATTATTTTCCAATTCTTCAACATTTATTATTATTGCTATTCCG
>CAZFQW010000379.1:0-4263 GCA_964521225.1 uncultured Roseobacteraceae bacterium | reverse complement strand
TGAATACTAAAAAATGGCCTCTGTTAAACCAAAGAAACATCTAGGGCAACACTTCCTCAAAGATTTAAACATTGCAAAATCGATTGCAGAGAGTTTAACCTTACACCAAGGATACAAACAAGTTTTAGAAATAGGACCGGGCACGGGAGTGCTCTCTCAATATTTATTATCAGAGGATAGGTTTTTTACTTATTTGGTGGAAATTGATAACGAGTCGGCAGTATATCTCCGAAATAATTTCTCTCTAAAAGAAGGGCAACTTATTGAAGGGGATTTTCTGAATGAACCACTCGCTACTATTTTTACACAGCCAACGGCTATTATTGGCAACTTCCCCTACAACATTTCGTCTCAAATCTTTTTTAATGTTTTTTACAGGAGAGATGAAATCCCCGAAGTAGTTTGCATGATTCAGAAAGAAGTGGCAGAAAGAATTGTAGCAAAGCCCGGGAAAAAAGTAAATGGAATTTTAAGCATCCTCCTCCAAGCTTTTTACGATGCTGAATATTTATTCACCGTTCCACCACATGTTTTTAACCCACCTCCTAAGGTTGACTCCGCAGTAATTCGCCTAAAAAGGAACAAACGGAAAAAGCTACCTTGCAGCCAAAAGGAGTTTGTAAAGGTGGTAAAGGCAGGATTTGGGCAACGCAGGAAAACGCTACGAAATGCGCTTAAATTGTTCAATTTTAAGGATGGAACTGCCGACGAAATATTCTCTAAAAGAGCTGAACAACTAGGAATAGAGGAGTTTATCGGTTTAGTAGATAGGTTAGAAAATCAAACAGAATGAATACAAAACTTTACGAAATAGCCGTAAGGATGATTCCCGGAGTTGGCGACGTGCTAGTGAAGCAGTTAATAAGCTATTGTGGTTCGGCAGAAGCTGTTTTTAAAACACCCAAAGGAAAACTGCTGAGAATACCGGGAATTGGAGAAAAAACAGCAGAGGCAATTAAAAGGGCGAATTTGCTTCAAGAAGTAGAAGCCGAACTCGAAAAAAACGCAAAGCTCGGCATTCGGGTGGTTCACTACACCGAAAAAGCATACCCCGAAAAATTAAAACACATTGCCAATGCGCCCTCTATCCTATATTTTAAAGGAAATAGCACTTTAAACTTTAACAAAGTGGTATCTATTGTAGGTACCAGAAAATCAACTACTTATGGGAAAGACGTTACCGAAAATATTGTGGAGGCTCTTTCAAAATATTCAGATTTAACGATAATTAGCGGCTTAGCATACGGAATTGATATTGCCGCACATAGAGCCTGTTTAAAACACAGTATCCCCACTATTGGTGTGCTGGCGAATGGTTTAGATACCGTTTACCCCAAAGTACATACACAAACCGCCGAGCAAATGTGCGAAAATGGCGGCTTGCTCACTGAAAACAAGCTAGGTACTTTACCCGATGCCCCTCGTTTCCCTGAGCGAAACAGAATTGTAGCAGGAATGGCCGATGCCGTAATTGTGATTGAAGCCGCCGTAAAAGGAGGTGCTTTAATTACAGCAAATATTGCACATTCGTACGATAGAGAAGTTTTTGCCGTGCCCGGTAACTTAGGAGTGCGTTCTGCCGAGGGTTGTAACCGCCTTATTAGAGATTATAAGGCACATATTTTTACAGCAGTGGAAGACCTAGAATACGTAATGCAGTGGAATTTGCAACAAGAGCATGTGCCTAAAAAGAAAGTGAATTTTGATTTGCTCCCCCTCAATCAAAAAATAATTGCTGGCATATTATCCGAAGGAAAAAAGCACATTGATGAAATCAGTTTCAGAAGCCAAATCCCTATTAACCAAGTAGCTTCTACTTTATTAGAAATGGAATTTGAAGGCTTAATTCGCCCACTTCCGGGCAAGCAATTTTCATTAATATCAAACTAAACTTTTGAGATTATTATATTTATCAGAGAAGTTTAAACTAAAAGAACTTCTTATATTTATCATTGTAATTCACTCCAACTAAGAACACTACAACAATATAATCACTACTAAAATGAACAAACCGATTATTGCAATTCATGGCGGGGCAGGTGTTATCACCAAAAACACCATGAACCCAAGCAAAGAAAAAGAGTACATAAAGGCATTAGATAGAGCTATTAATATTGGAAGTGCAATTTTAGACAAAGGGGGTTCAGCGTGCGATGCGGTTGAGAGAGCCGTGATGTCTATGGAAGATTGCCCATTGTTCAATGCCGGAAAAGGCGCAGTATTTACCAATAAAGGGGTGCATGAGATGGATGCTACCTTTATGGATGGCGCCCTATTAAATGCTGGTTCAGTCTCTAAAATTGCCAGTGTGAAGAACCCTATTAGCATGGCAAGAATAGTGATGACCAAATCGGAATATGCTTATTTAAGTGGCAGGGAAGCACTTGATTTTGCCGAACTTCACGAAATAGAATTTGAGGACAACGAATACTTTTTTCAGCAGAATAGATACGACCAACTGTTGGTTGCGCAAAGCTTGGGAAAATCTAGATTAGACCATTCCGAAATACCTAAGGAAGTAAAAAATGGGAATGGGAATAAACACATACCCAATCTGGAATCGGATTTACCCGACGAGCCAGAAGATAAATTTGGTACAGTAGGAGCCGTAGCACTCGATATAAATGGAAATTTAGCAGCGGCAACTTCTACGGGAGGGCTTACAAATAAAAAGTATGGCAGGGTGGGCGACAGTGCCATTATTGGCGCAGGAACTTATGCGAACAATGCCACTTGTGCAATTTCTTGTACAGGCTTTGGCGAGTACTTCATGAGAACCGTAGCAGCACACGATATTTCTTGCTTAATGGAGTATAAAGGGTTGAGTTTAGAAAAAGCTTGCAATTTGGTATTGAACGATAAAATTGGGAAAATGGGGGGGGTAGGCGGACTTATCGCCGTTGATAAATCAGGAAATTTCCAATTTTGCTTTAATACCGAAGGGATGTACCGCGCCGTAAAAGAGGCAAATGGTGAGCCACTTATAGAGATATATCGGTAATTGAAAGAAGCTCGCACTCTCTGTATATTTAGCCGAGAGTGCCTTTGTAAGTATGCCTTTTTTCTGCCAACTAGCGTAGCAATATTGGATGATAGGCAGATGAGGCTTGTAGAAGTTTATGCCAGTACGGGTAATCCAAAGTATTGCATCGAAGGCCATGCGAAAATCTGTTTTACGTTTGCGTCCATTACCTAATATTTTCTCTATAAATTCCCGCTAGGAATCGGTTAAGGGTTTTGTGAACGCTGCATAATTTTAAATTTTTCACCAACTTAAAATTAGCCAATTTTTAAAAACTGAGAGTCGATATATAATTATTTTAATTAGTAACTGATTTAAAGCTTTTAAAATTTCCTACATCCCTTCAATCAAATCAACCAACATTAAAAAACTTTCTTTAGAGTGAGTAGGGAAGTTGGCAATGCGTATCTGTTCGGACTTATAGCTGCCGTAGCCACTCCCTAAAATCATATTTTTCTTTGCAAAATAGGCTAAAACTTCGGCGGGAGTTTTTTGTAGACATTTTGCCACAATTACCGTTTTAGAACGGTGCTGTTTTTCTTGTACCAACGGCTCAAAATAAGGACTGTTTTCCAACGCTTGGTACATAAATGCCGCTTTGTAGTTCGTTTCTTGCCGAATTACTTCAGCACCTCTGCGGTTCATGTCTTCTGCAACTTTCCCCAAAAGGTAAATCCCTAAAACATTGGGTGTAGCAGGTGTTTGAAAGCTAGCGGCTTGTTTTAAAAGTGAAGGAATGCTATGATATGTACCGATAGATAAACCTTCATTCTCTAGCTGAGTGGCTTTTTCGATGCACCGATTGTTCAGAATCCAAACGCCTAAACCTGCGGGCAAACCCATGCCCTTTTGCACCGAAAAGTAGAGAGAATCGATTCCGGAAAAATCAAAGTTGGGATAAGGGACTGAAGAAACAGCGTCGACGGTAATTAGTGCATCAGGATTATTCTTTCTTAGAATAGGCAAATATTCTAAAGGAAATGAAACGCCGGCACTAGTTTCATTTTGTGTAACGGCAACCATTTCAATATTTTCGGGAATTTCCAAATGCTTCTCTGTAAAGCCTTCGCCAAAGGGGACTTCCACCTTTTGGGGCGATTTTCTTAACTGAATAGCAAATTCATGAAATTTCTTTGAGAAAGCGCCATTTACAAAATGCAAAGAGTGTTCTTTCACACAATTCTGAAGTAGTCTTTCCCAAATTTCATTGGCAGAATTGGTAAAGACGATATGATGTGTTT
>CAZFQW010000378.1:0-4274 GCA_964521225.1 uncultured Roseobacteraceae bacterium | reverse complement strand
GCTGGCGTAAGAAGTAATAAATTAAATTAATTACATTTTTAATATCTTCTTTATGCGCCGATTCTACCGTAGTATGCATATACTTTAAAGGTAAAGAAATTAACGAAGACGGAACGCCTCCGTTAGAGTACGCAAAAGCGTCGGTATCGGTACCTGTGCCTCTGGTTGCTGCACTTCTTTGCACATCAATCTTTTTCTTTTTTGCAACTTCCATCACCATTTTTAATAAGTTGCTTTGTACTGCTGGGCCAAAAGTAAGTACAGGCCCTTTCCCACAAATTGTTTCACCATCTTTCTTAGCATCGTACATAGGCGATGTGGTGTGGTGGCATACATCTGTAATAATGGCAACATCAGGCTTTATTCTGTGGGCAATCATTTCTGCGCCTCGTAGCCCAATTTCTTCTTGTACTGCATTGACAACATAAAGCCCAAAAGGCAGTTTAATTCCGTTTTTATGGAGTTTTCGGGCTACTTCGGCAATCATGTAACCCCCAATGCGGTTATCGAGTGCTCTGCCTGTTAAATAAGTATTGTTCAGTTCTGTTAGTTCGTCTTGGAAAGTAATATTTGTACCCACATGGATTCCCATTTTTTCAACTTCTTCTTTTGAAGATACCCCCACATCTATAAAAATATTTTCCATTTTAGGCTGTGGTTCTTTTACTCTATCGCGTACGTGGATGGCAGGCCACCCAAAAATCCCTTTTACAATGCCTTTATCGCTGTGTATATTTACACGCATTGAAGGCGCAATTTGATGATCTGAACCCCCATTTCTTATCACATAAATATACCCATTGCTATCAATGTAATTAACCATCCAGGCAATTTCATCGGCATGCGCTTCAATCACTACTTTGTAGGGAGCATCGGGGTTAATTACACCTACTGCAGTGCCATAAGTATCTGTAAAATAGTCGTCTACAAAAGGTTTGATGTATTCTAACCAAATCTTTTGCCCTTCTGCTTCTGAGCCTGTCGGAGAGGCATTATTTAAATAAGAGTATAGAAATTTTTTTGAGTCTTTGTTCATATCACTATTAATAAATTAGTAAAAACGATTGCATATCCTCTATTTTAAAATTATCCTTTATAAAGCACCAACACTTTTAAAATAACGCTGAATTTTGCCTCGGATAATCTGTAAATTTACTAAATATAGTGATACATTAAAATATCTTCATTTATGAAAGTTTCAGCTCGAAATTTCATGGAGAGAAAGGCGACTCAATAGTTGAATGGCTTATTGAAATTTGGATTTTTTTTAAAAAATATGAGTAAATATCATTTTATATTAATGCTTCCCCTTTTTTTATTTACTTTAAAGGCAAAAGCGCAGTCGAAAACAGAGATTCTTGCATTACTAAAAAAGTATGATACCGATGGTTATTTCGTTATTTCAGCCTATGAAAGTGCGCCGAGAAAATATAAAATTGATAATTATAAAATCAGTTTAGGCGCGCCTGTTAATTTTATGATTTATGTAGATTCCCTTAATAAAAATGATTTATGGGACGAAATAAATACGGTAGTGCATGAAATGTGCCATGCCTACTCTGGCACCATGGTTTATCCGATTTTACAAAAAGAAGGGAACTATAATAACGAACAAGAATTTTATGCCCTTTACAGGGGAAGAAAAAACACATTGTTATTACAACTCACAGAAACCTTCCCCACAAAAAAAATAGTGGATAGCATTCCTTCAAAGCTGAAAACGCTGCGGTTTGAAACCTATATTGACACCAACGAAGAACTGCTAGGAGCGCAAAAAAATGGTGTTTATGGTTTGCTAGAAGAGTGGAACGCCTATTACCACGGTACAAAAACCTCGTATTTAAGCTACGATTATTATCGAAATAAAAATAATGATTCCCCCGCTGATTTATTAGAATATATGCAAAGTTTCGACGGGACTTTCTTTGCGCATGCTGAATTTAAATTTTATATTCTAAAATATTTATTGTTTGCAAGAATTAATTACCCTCTTGTATTTAAAAAAATAATGGATAATAAAAGTTTTCGGCAAGCTTATAAAGCAATTAACAATGATTTTGGAGAACTTATAAAGCAGTACGAGAAAAGAAGAAATGGTATTTTAGCAAATATGCAAAGCCAAGGTTATACAATAGAAATAACCGAAAAGTGGACAAAAATTGGAAATTCGGGTATTGGGAACTTTCGTGAAGAATTTCGTTTACTGACGGAAGAATTGCAATTTCCTGTTTATCAGAAGTTAGAAGCACAAATTATAGGTTATTAAGAAAAAATATTTTTTATAAATATCTAAACCTCCCTAAAGTTTGTATAAACAGAAGTAGTTTTGATTTTTATTTAGTAAAATGCTAAATAAAAAAGTAAGTGATAAAATGAACGAGCGAGAACACCAACTTCAAAAGTTAAATTTTGATATTGACTTTTTTTCTGAAAGTGAAAGTTTTCGTTTTCAACGAAATTTTGAAGATTTATTACAAAATAAATTACTCCAAATTATTGAAGAAGTGCTTAACGAAATTGATGTTCAACATTCTGTTATAAAAATTAAAAAAGTTGAAATTAATTTAGGAGAAATCCCTTTTAATGAGCTTGAAAAGAAACTTCCTCGGATACTAAGAAATGAGCTTTTAGCAAAATTAAAGGGCGTACTTTCAGAAGTTATTAAAATCCCCTCAGAGAATAATAAAATAATTCCTAGTGCGGTTTCAGAGATTGATAGTTTCTTCTTTTTCTTAGAAAATGGCTCATTACCTTGGTGGTCTCAATCTAATATTACCGCTTCTGTTTCTATTGCGGTTCTTTTTCAAAAAATACTTGACAATCAATCAAATATATTAATTCAAAGGCTCCGGTATTTTCTGAAAGAAAAACGCTTAAGGATAAGGCTTATCAGGCAATTACCCCATAAAATACTTTTAAAACTCTTCGATAAAATAGCAGGAAAAAAAACAGTCATTTTATGGAACGATTTAAATAATATTTCAACTGCTGATAGAGCATTAGATAGCCTTATTTCAGAAGAATTAATTATGCTTTATATGTTAGATATCTGTTTATATAAAGCCAATACTGATATTTACACTGAAAATATAATTAATGATTTTGTTTTTTTTCTGTCTACCAATATTAGCCTTTCACAGGCTGAGTTAACGAATTATTTAAAAAGAGTAGCAGAACGGGTACAAACACCATTAAGTACTGGTTTTCAGTATTTAGAGCGTTTAGTGGTTTCAGAAACAACAGAAGAAAATAGAGGTATTTCTGAAGCAATCCAAAGTATTGAAAATTATTTATTAGGCGATGCAGTAATTAATAAAAAAGTATTTGAACAGAGCTGGCAGTTTATTTTTTCTAATTATAAAGAGAATTTTAAAATCCTTTATAGAAGAATTTGGAAGTTTGAAACGGTAAAAAAGGAAACAATTAATCTGCCCGATGAAAAGTTAATTCAGATTGTAGAAGTAATTGAACCTTCAAATGCACAATATATTGTTAAATATGCCCAAGACGTACAAACTATTGAAAAGAGGCAGCAAGTAGCACAGGTAGGGGAGAAGCAATTTAGAGATTCTACCTGGGGTTTTATTCTTGAGTATTTATTAGTAGATAGAGGTTCGGTTTTTAATAAAAAATCATTTTTAAAAAGCTTTTTGTATAAAACAGCGGAAAGTTTAGGGATTGATATTTCGTTACTTATCCTTTCCCTTTCCGAAGCGGTAGAGGTGCTATTGGTAAGTACAGAACTTAAAAATGATATTCCTTTATTATTAAAGGAAATACAGCAGGATATTTTCAGTGATAAACAACAAAGGTTACGCCCAGAAGCCTATTTTGAAGAAACGTTTCGCCATTATCAGACCCATGATATACTTGAATTCTTTTTACTAAACGGTGCTTTGCCTGTAACTGCTGACGGTACTCCTCCAGATTTTGTAGGTTTAGAGGCGATGCTCTGGCAATACATTGCAAAGAATAAAAAGCAGCTCGAAAATGTACTTGGAAACTTGCTAGCGAAGCGTAAAACAGAAGTTACCAAGCGAATAAAAGAGCAACTGAGTCCAGAACTTTCGGAAGCTATTCAGAGTACTTATCAGCATTTATTTGAAAAAAATATAGAAGAGCCTGAACAAGATAAGCAAAGTGAAATATCGGAATTTACGCACCAATTAATTTATTTTTTAGAAAGAGGGGTTTTGTTATCGAAAGACTTTAAAACGCCGGAGGAGTTTGTAGCGACTTTTGCCAAGCAGTTTAAAGAGGAACTCGATATGCTC
>CAZFQW010000377.1:0-4278 GCA_964521225.1 uncultured Roseobacteraceae bacterium | reverse complement strand
TATCAATACTGACGGAACGGGTGCAGGCTTTTTGTTTGCAGGAGGCTCGCATACGCTCGAAAAATTCTTCAATGAAATTACCCACGACGTACAAGACCCACAGAAAAATGTAACTGTTTTCCAAAGAAGAAATGCCTTGCAAAGGGTAAATGGAGGTGAGGCGATGCCGTATTATAAGCTTTCTGCTTTAGGCTCTGGCTCCGATTATTCGCCGTTCTTTCAGCACTTGGGAATTGCCTCGTTCAATATGGGTTTTGGAGGGGAAAGCTCTGGCGGCGAGTACCATACTATGTACGATTCTTACAACCACTATAAGCGTTTTAAAGACCCTAACTTCCAATATGGAGTTACATTGGCGAAAGTAGCAGGGCGAACAACCTTGCGTTTGGCAAACGCCGATGTTCTTCCTTTTGAATTTCAGAACTTCACCAAAACGGTAGGTGGTTACATGACTGAAGTGGAAAGGCTAGCCGCTTCGATGCGCACGGAAAGCGCCAAAAGAAATAAAATGATTGAAGAGGGTATTTACGACTTAGCAGCCAACCCTAGAGAGCAATTCAAGACACCATCAAAACTAAAAAAAGTCCTTTATTTTAATTTTGCAGGTTTACAAAATGCGATGGACGAATTAAAGAATCAGGCGGCTGCTTTTGAAATGGCATCTAATAAATTTGATATGAGTTCGGCAAAAGTGCAACAGCTAAATGCTATTCTGAAAGATATGGAACGGGCACTGACTAGAAAGGAGGGATTGCCCCGCCGTCCTTGGTTCAGGCACCATATTTATGCTCCTGGTTTCTATACAGGCTACGGAGTAAAAACATTGCCCGGTGTGCGAGAAGCTATTGAACAAAGAAGCTTTGAAGAAGCCAACCAACAAATTGAAATACTTGAAGGCGTACTCAGTAATTTCAGTTCAAAAATTGCCCAAGCAGTTGAATTAATGAAATAGTATTTTATTTAACGCTTAAAATAGCCTATTCTACCGGATAGGCTATTTTTTTGTAACTGATGTAATCTTTTCCCCCACATCACACAAATCGTATAATTCGTTACACTTTCACAAGAGGGCAAAAAGGCAATAAAGTAATTTATTTGCAGCACAGCGACGCCAAAGGAAAAATAAGCTCTATTGCTAATAGGAAAATGTTTTTGCAGTAAAAGGGATTAATCGTTGACCGATTTATGCTTGTGCTACTGATGTTCGTTTAGAGCATGTTTAAGTTTTTGTAAGCATTTGAAAATAAGAAATTTAAAGAGCGCAGGCACAAAAATCCAACGGGGGGGCAGGGCGGGTATGAAGGATGGAAGCTTTGGACTTCTTTGATTTTTTGGCCGCCGCCGCTGCGGTTCGTTTTTCATCAAGGAAAAATAAAAAAAATGCTAAAACAACGTTACACAAATTATTATTTTGTGATAATTCACTTTTAAGAAATTAAATTTTTAAACGTCCTCTTAGTTAAACATTATTCCACAACAAAAAAGCCCTGCAAAATGCAAGGCTTTTCGTTTTATTGCTTGCTTGTAGAAATCATAACAAAGCACTTAGTGCTCTTTTAGAAAATACTTTTGCCATATTATGGCGATAGTTTTCCGAAGCGTAATTGTCGCTCATGATAGAAACGCCATCCGCTGCTTTTGCTGTTGCATTGGCAATCGTATCTGCGTTGAAAGCTTGCCCCTCAAGAGCGGCCTCTACTGCTTTATCTCTAAAAGGCTTTGCGGAAACGCCTGCAAAGGCAATACGTGCTTTTTCGCAAGTGCCATTCGAGTGGTTAATTAGCACGGCGCAACCTACTATGGCAAATCTCGAAGCCGGTTGTACAAACTTCACATACTTGGTATTCGCATTTTTCGGAGCTGCCACTTTAATAGAAGTAATCATGTCGCCATCATCCACTTCAGTAGTAAAAAGCCCATGGAAAAAATTCTCTGCGGCTACTTCTCTTTTGCCTTCTTTGTTCTGGATAACAATGGTAGCTTCTGCCGCTAAAACCAAGGCAGGCCAATCTGCGGCGGGGTCTGCATGTGCAATGCTACCGCCAATCGTTCCTAAGTTTCGTACTTGTACATCGCCAATATATCCTGCTGCTTCGGCGAAGAAACTCAGCTTTTCTTTCAATAAGGCAGAGTGCTCAATTTCTCCGTGGGTAACGCCCGCTCCTATATGTATTTCGCCGTTACTTTCTGTAATAGATTTTAACTCTGCAATTTTAGAGATGTCGATAAGATAACCAAAGTCGTTTAAGCGAAGTTTTAATGCGGGGATAAGGCTATGTCCGCCTGCTAAAATTTTCGCTTCATCTCCATGTTCTTGCATCAGAGAGATAACGTCGTTAACTGATTTTGCCTTTATATATTTAAATTTAGAAGGTATCATTTTAATTGAATTTAAATTGGTGAATTAAGTAAATTGAGGGGGTAGTGTTAAGTTGTGAGTGCCACCGTGGCAGGGATGAATTTTTAGTTTCAAGATTTTAAACTTATGTATCGCTTAAATATTGATTGGTATTTTAATTAAAAACTCAGGGCTCAAGGCTCAACATTACCTAAAACTCAACCAGCACTTCCATTTTGCATTGCTTTCCATACACGCTCTGAAAGTAAAGGCATTTCAATGTCTTTTACTTTGTGTCCACCTTTCCAAAGTGCATCAATTACAGCATTTACCACTGCTGGTGTAGAACCAATACAACCGGCTTCGCCTGCGCCCTTTACACCCAGAGGGTTGTGTGGGCAAGGTGTTATTTTTCGGTCTATTTCAAAGCTTGGTAGATCATCGGCACGAGGCATTGCATAGTCCATATAAGAAGCGTTCAGTAATGTGCCCGAATCGTCGTAGAAAGTACCTTCTAACAATGCTTGCCCAATCCCTTGTGCTAGCCCGCCATGGATTTGCCCATCTACAATCATTGGATTAATTACATTTCCTACGTCATCAACGGCGATAAAACGCTTCAATTTCACATGTCCTGTTTCTTTATCTACCTCAACAATGGCTACGTGGCAACCAAACGGGTAGGTAAAGTTGGCAGGGTCATAAAAACCAGTGAAATCGATACCTGGCTCTAAGTCGGCAGGGTAGTCGTGCGGAACGTAAGCAGTTAACGAAACATCGCCAAAGGCAATAGACTTATCAGTTCCTTTTACAGTCCATTTCCCATCGGCAAAATCTAGATCTTCCGGGCGAGACTCCAATTTATGTGCTGCTATTTTTGCACCCTTTTCAATTACCTTATCTAAACTCTTCATGATGGCAGAGCCTCCTACTGCTAATGAACGTGAACCATAAGTCCCCATTCCGAAGGCAACAGCATCGGAGTCGCCATGTACAATTTCAACATCTTCCATCGGGATTCCTAGGCGGTCGGCTACAATCTGCGCGAAAGTAGTTTCGTGCCCCTGTCCGTGGCTATGCGAACCAGTGAAAACGCTTACTTTGCCAGTAGGCTGCACCCTCACTTGCGACGACTCAAACAAGCCTGCTCTAGCGCCTAATGCTCCTACTACTGCCGAAGGGGCAATACCACAAGCTTCTACATAGGTAGAAAACCCAATTCCTAGCAGTTTACCACTATTCTTAGAGGCTTCCTGCTCTTTGCGGAAATCTTTGTAACCTACCATTTCTAAGGCTCTATCGAGTACAGGCTCATAATCGCCACTATCGTATTGTAAGGCTACTCTGGTTTGGTAGCCGGGTTGCTCTACACCGTCAAAAGCAGGAATGAAGTTGATTCTTCTTAACTCGGCAGGATCTATATCCATCTCAAGAGCGGCTAAGTCCATCATTCGCTCTAACTGATAGGTAGCTTCCGGACGGCCTGCACCTCTATAGGCATCTACCGCATTAGTAGTGGTAAATACACCCGTTACATCTACATTTATTTTTGGCGTAGTGTAAAGCCCTTGCATTAAAGTACCATGCAAATAGGTGGGTACGGCAGGTGCAAATGTGCTAAGGTAAGCCCCTAAATTGGCAAAGGTTTTTGATTTGAGTGCTAGTATTTTTCCGTTGGCATCAAAGCCCATTTGTAAGTGGGTTTTGTGGTCTCTACCATGGGCATCGGTTAAGAAACTCTCTGTTCTTTCTGCCGTCCATTTTATAGGGCGGTTTAGCTGTTTAGAAGCCCAAATTACCATTGCTTCTTCTGTATAATGGAATATTTTACTACCGAACCCACCGCCAACATCAGGAGCAACTACACGTACTTTATGTTCGGGGATTCCCAATACAAAAGCACACATCAATAAGCGGGTAAGGTGTGGGTTCTGAGAAGT
>CAZFQW010000376.1:0-4290 GCA_964521225.1 uncultured Roseobacteraceae bacterium | reverse complement strand
CAATCTTACAAAACGTTGCAGCGGCTCATGGACCCCCAGCGATTCCGCCAAATGGCTTCAAGCGACGGAATTGCCCTTCCTACCTATCGGGGGAAAATGCCTTTTACCGGGGGGCCTCTCTATGCAGGTGCTATTGTTTGCTTTTTGTTTGTACTATCAATGCTTGTTTTAGAAAACAGGCAACGCTACTGGATTTTAGCAGGTTTTATCCTCACCTTGTTTATCTCTTGGGGAAACAACTTCACTATTTTCAATTATACCATGTTCGATTATTTCCCCGGTTTCAATAAGTTCAGAACGGTAATGATGGCACTCACCCTTTCAATGATGCTCATGCCTATTGCGGCAATGCTCGGCTTGCAAAAAATTCTTTCAGAAGGATGGTCCGACGCTTTAAAAAAGAACCTATACATTGCTTTAGGAGTTACAGCAGGCTTAGCCTTATTCATTATCGTGTTAGGAGGTTTGTTCAATTTCTCTTCGCCCAACGATGCCCAATTACCTGAGCAGCTAGTAAAACCTTTAGAAGAAGACCGGCTTTCATTGGCTCGTTCCGATGCTTTCCGCTCTTTTATTCTGATAGGATTAAGCTTTGTTGCTATTTGGTTGGGGCTCTCCAAGAAAATATCGCCTTTGGTTACCTTTTCAGTAGTGGGCATTTTAATGGTGGGCGATTTATGGGGCGTTGACAGGAGGTATTTAAAAGAAGATAACTTCCAAAAGAATTCAATTAAGCAAATTACAGTGCCTACTGCCGCCGATCAGCAAATTCTAAAAGATAAAGACCCACACTACAGAGTATTTAATATCGCCTCAAATGCTTTTAAAGAGGCTCGGACTTCGTACTTTCATAAATCGCTAGGGGGCTACTTTGCTGCAAAGCTTCGCCGTTACCAAGATTTATATGAGCGATACTTGGCAAGAGAACAGCAAATTATTGCTACAGCTTTGCAAAACAATAACTTAGAACTTTTGGCAAACGCAAAAGTAACCAATATGCTCAACGCAAAATATTTTACAATTGGTGGGCAGGCAGTACAAAACCCTAGTGCATTGGGAAATGCGTGGTTCATCAGTTCATTAAAAACGGTGGAAAATTCCGATGCGGAAATTGCTGCAATTGCCAATATTGATGTGGCAAAAGAAGCGGTAATCGACAAAAATAAATTTGAAGCAGCCTCTCTTCTGTACGAACTAGATAGTGCTTCGTCTATACAACTCACTGCTTATTCTCCTAGAGAAATCAGTTATTCTGCCGCTAACAACTATAATGGCTTTGCCGTTTTCTCTGAAATTTACTACCCCGAAGGCTGGATTGCCACAATTGACGGGCAACCGACAAATATAAAAAGGGTAAATTATGTACTTAGAGGCTTAGATGTGCCCGCAGGGAAGCACGAAATAAAATTCATTTTTGCGCCCAATTCTTATGCTAAAGGCTCTTTTGTTTCGCAAACGGGGGCTATTGCCGCAGTTATCTTGGCAGTGCTCTTTGTGGGGATGCATTTTTTTCAGGCTCGTAAAAGAGAATAGAAACTATGGGTAAAATACCTTTTCAGATTGCCAGAATACTCACTGCGATTATCATGTTGCAAACTTTATACTTTAAGTTTTCTGACCACCCTGACTCGATTCATATTTTTTCGACTTTAGGTATTGAACCTTTTGGGAGGTATTTACTAGGTACAATTGAATTGGTTGCTTCTATCGCTCTTCTTGTTCCGAAATGGACCTTATACGGAGCACATCTTTCTATGGTATTGATGTTTGGCGCTATTGGTTCTCACCTATTCTTTTTGGGAATAGAGGTTAATAACGATGGTGGTATTTTATTTACACTGGCATTAATTACTTTGCTTGGTGCCGCTTATACTGCCTTTTATAAATTAAAAGCAGTGTCAGTTTAGAGCAAATTTAATTATGTAAATTGTCCTCAAAACTAACGAACTATAACTTTATGGACTTACTCAAAAAGCAGAGTGTTGAAATCTTGGAACAGCTTTCATCAATAATTCGCCAGTTGAGCGTAGAGGAATACCAAAAGCCTGTAGAAGTGCTTTCCTATAACTCTATCGGCAAACATGTACGACATATTTTAGAGTTTTATGAAATCTTGTTGTCAGGAGTTCACTCAAAAGCGATTAATTACGATTTAAGAAAACGAAACCCTATCATCGAAGTCGATAAACAGGCAACGCTTAATCAAATTAAGACATTCGTATCTATTATTGAACAGGTTAAATCGGATGTAAATCTTATGCTTTCAGGGAATTATTCAGTGGCCGATGGGTATGAAACTTTTGTTGTTTCCTCTTCTTTTTCACGCGAATTAATGTATAATGTAGAACATGCTATACATCACATGGCAATCATCAAAATTGCTATAAACTCATCATTTAAACACATAAATGTTCCATCTCACTTTGGTATAGCCTCTTCTACCGTTCGTTTCAAAAATCAGTATGAGATTTCAGAAAAATGACAAATAGATAAAAACCAAAAGGGTTAGCACGTATCGCTTTTTAGAAAAAATAGATTTTCCGCTCCCCCATTTCAAATCTTTTAACAGCAACAAATAACCGCTATTAGCTATTCATTTGTTTGTTTTGATGAAGTGTTATTTTGAAAACCATAAAATACAATCATCATGAAAAAGCAATTGATTCATCTTCTAGTGAGTACGCTCTTTGGGTTTGTGGGGGCTTTCATTTTTGATTTATCTTCTTTCAATAAGACTGGAGAAATAAAAGGAATTGATGACATAATTGAAAATGTAGTACTTACTAAGAATAACTCTAACGAGAATTATTTTGAAAACAAGCCCTCTCTAAACAATAGAAAAGAAATTACCACTATTACCGACTTTAAATTTGCTTCGGCAAAAAGTATGGAAAGTGTGGTTTACATAAAAACAGTTGCGGGGAGTGAGTACGAAAGGTATAGTTGGTTCGATTTATTTTTTAACGGAAGAGCCAACGAAAGAAAAGTAGTTGGCTCTGGTTCAGGAGTTATTTTCACAAAAGATGGCTACATCGTTACCAATAACCACGTAATTGATGGCTCGGATAATATCGAAGTAATCCATAACAAGAAAACTTACAATGCTATCATAGTAGGTACCGACCCTTCAACTGATTTAGCTTTACTGAAAGTTGAAGCCACTAATTTACCTAGCATCGAAATCGGAAACTCTGCAAGTTTACAAGTAGGCGAATGGGTATTAGCATTGGGAAACCCCTTTAACCTTGAATCAACCGCTACGGCAGGAATTGTGAGTGCAAAAGGCAGAAGAATCAACATCTTGGAAGATATTTTCCCAATTGAGTCGTTTATTCAAACTGATGCGGCGATTAATCCCGGAAACAGCGGTGGCGCATTGGTAAGTACAGAAGGCAAGTTAGTGGGTATTAATACTGCCATTCTTTCGAGAACGGGCTCTTATGCCGGCTATGGTTTTGCCATTCCTTCTGATATTGTTGTAAAAGTGGTAAACGATTTAAAAGAATATGGAGAGGTTCAAAAAGCATTTATAGGTGCTGAAATTGTAGATTTAAATGAAAAAATATCTGACCAACTAAAAATAGAAAATCTTGATGGTGTGGTAGTCGCAGCTATCGAAGAAAGTGGAGCTGCCCAACAAGCAGGACTTAAAGTGGGCGATGTAATTATTAAAATCAATAATTCACCCATAAAATCGAAAAGTAACTTCGACGAACAAGTGAGCAGTTATAGCCCAGGCGATGTAATCAATATCACTTACACAAGAGAAAATCAGACTTTAAGCGCAGAAGTTACACTTACCAATGTTGAAGGAACTACCGGTATAGTTCGCAGAAATGTGTTTGAAGCTAAAAAGCTAGGAGCAGCTTTTGAGAGTGTGCCCAAACTCGAAAAACAGCGATTGGGAATCGCAAGTGGCGTAAGAATTACAAAAGTGAGTAGAGGTTTAATTGATAGAATGGATTTAGAAGAAGGCTATATTGTTACAAAAATTAATAATTATCAGATTGATGACCCCACAGAACTTGCGGAAATTTTAGAGCGCATCAGAGGAAGAGTAATTATTGAATTTGTTAAGAAAGACGGCAGAAAAGGCGCATATTCTTATGCTTTCTGATAAGGTAAGATGCTTGCTTTAGTGACTAAGAAAAATCCTCCGAAAGTTTAAAAAGCCTTCGGAGGATTAACAGTAAAATCATTGAAACTAACCTAAGCTTTTGCCAATGTTTTATCAGCTACTTAGAGCATGTTTAAAAATTTAATTTCTTAAAAACGAATTATCATAAAATA
>CAZFQW010000375.1:0-4293 GCA_964521225.1 uncultured Roseobacteraceae bacterium | reverse complement strand
CTCCCCTTTGATAGTGTGTAATGGCTTTTTGATAGGCTGAACCACATCCTCCTAAAAAAACGGTGAAGATGGCAGCAGCTATAATCAGACTTCCTTTTTTCATAGCATTGCTTAATAAATGATGAGTTGTTAATGTTGAATCGCGAATTTTTCTTTCCCTCCCTTCTAACAAAACTTTATGAGTGATGTGTTTCGTTTTCTTGTTAAGAAGCGTTTTTTTGTTGTTGTAATTTTTCTACTCAAAACTCAACATTAAAAATTAAATACTTTAAAAGTAATATTAATAAATTTTTTGAAGGATTGAGTTCAGATTGTGCCTTCTTCTAAAATCAAAACCCTATAGCCCTCGCCTCTGATGTTAATAAGTTCTATTTTGGAATAAATCAGCATGGGGCGTTTTGCTTTTTATGACCGCAACCAAAACAGCTCAATTATTCTTTCTTATAGTTATAAGTGGCTATTTTTTCCTGTAATTCTTTTTGGTTGAGGGCATTAATTGGTGTGAGACTTTCTTTGCCCGGAAAGCCCTCAATGTGAAGCGTACTGGTTGGGAATGCAAAGCGTATTTCAAGGTGTTCGGTAAGTTTTATTACTTCTAAGATGATTTCGTGCCGGCACTTGAGTTCGTCGCTCCAAGTGGGTACTTCAAAGAATATATAGAAAAGGATATTTAAGGAGAAATCGCCAAAGCTATTGAGGTTAATTTCGTAAAAATCTTTCCTAGTTTTAGGATGATGGGCAACAATCTGTCTTAAGCCTTCGGTAAATGCTTCAATTTTTTCCGCAGGAGTATCGTAGGTAATGGCAATGTTGGTGCTGTACCTTCTAAAAACCCTTAGCCCCATATTGTCTACTGCCATGTTGGCAATTTGCCCATTGGGTATAGAAAGAAGCGAGTTATGAAAAGTTCGGATTCTGGTGGAGCGAAAGCCCACTTCTTCCACAGTGCCATCTACACCAGAAGCAACCACCCAATCGCCTATTTGGAAAGGTCTATCGACAAATATCATTAACGAACCGAAAAGATTTTTGATAGTATCTTGAGCCGCTAGGGCAAATGCCAAACCACCAATTGAAATCCCTGCTAACAACCCCGTAATATCGAAATTTAGGTTTTGTAAGATGAAGATAGTCCCTAAGATTACAACCATTATTTTGAGCGACTTTCTGACAATGGGGACGAGTTGGTCATCGAGCGTGTTTTCGGTTTTCTTGGCAAAGGCATCCAAATAAAACATGATTACATCAATGAGCCTGTAGGCAATTAACACTAAGAAAAAAGGCATGAGGGCATTCATGGCAATCATGATGTACTGCCCCACTTTTACGGGTAACTGTAGTGCTGGGTAAAATAATATCAGAAAGAAAATAACAATGGTATAACTGATAGGCCTCGAAACAGGAGCCACCACTCGGGTAGCTACTTTTTCGTAGCCTAGTTTAGTTAGTACTCGAAAAATGATTTTATTAAAGGTGAATACCAGAATTTTATGCCCAGTAAAACAAATGATAATGAACATTGAAAGGGCAATGTATTGCCAAAGCTGAAGCCCCATATACACCTTTCCACTTGCTCCTTGACTTAAATAATGTGCCATTTCAAGCAGGGCAGAGGTGCCTAAAGGGTACGTCTCGTTAAAGAGGCGATCTACATTATCTACGGTTTCCTTAGAGTAGTGCCATGCATTGCCTGCTTTCACTAAATAAATAGTGGGGAAATCTTTTACAGGAACAAACTTATTTTTTTTAGAGAGAGAGTCGGTAAAATTAGGGTCTTTAGGAAGCAGGTCGGGGTTAATGTATTTCCCTTTCCCATCAAAAATTTGCTTAAGCTTATTTGCCAACAGCATTTTTTCGGCTAAGTCCGTTCCCTCAGGAAAAGTTAAAGACTCCGCTGAAAGTTTGGGGTAGTAGTTGTCTTTTTGTAGATACTTTAAATGGTTTACAATGGAGTGATAAGGCGAGTAGAGTTCAACCTCTAAAGAATCGTTGGCATTTTGTGCGCTGGCAGAAAGGCAACAGATAAGCAAAAAAACAACTGTGATTTTAAAAATTAAACTGTTAAGCATAGCAATAAAACTGAATGATTTTACCCAAATTTATGAAAACCAATTTGCTAAAGGCGATAACCTTTCTATTGTTGGTGTATTTAGTAGCCAATATAAGAAGCGTTTTAGGCTTTTGGGGTGGTAAATTCAATAATTAATGCATTGTAAAACTTTCAACTTTAATAAAATGCTTACTAAATCTTCAAAAAAGAAAAATAAGAAAGCCGAAAAGCGAACGGTACTATTGAACACAGAATGCTCGATGTGTTAGATTTTAAAGCAGGGATTGCAGGCGGAGCATTAGACAACGAAGAGGAGGTAGCGCCAGAAGAGGCAATGCAGTGAAAATATCATTAATGTTTTTAGTGCTTTTGCTAAAATGTTTCAGCAATAAGCTTACAGAAAAGCAGAGCCTAGCGAAACCTAAAAACCCTGAAGTGTTTTTAGGTTCTCTTTTTCCTCGAAAATAGCTTGAATGGGAATGCTGAAATCTTTGATGGCAGTACTTGTGATACGCCCCTCTTTCAAAAAATACTGTTCTACATACTTTTCTTCGGGGTGTACCAACCAATATTCTTCTACGCCATGCAAGGCGTAGTCTTCAAACTTAATTGCCCTATCATGCTTTTCGGTGCTTTCAGAGAGAATTTCTGCCACAAAGTTGGGGGCAGGGAAAAACATTTGGCCGTCGGTAAAACCCGTAGATTTTTCCTTCTTGAAAAAGCATATATCTGGCTCATAATCGTTGCGGGTAAACCGAACTAATATTTTTTCGAAACCCACAAAACCGAGTTGGTAGATTTGATTATGAAGCTTTATAAGAGAATAAATATTCCCGCAGGTTTCATTATGCCATTTTTTTACAGGCGAGTGCACTACAATTTTGCCTTCAATAAACTCAGCTTTTTCTTGCTCGGTCATTTCCTCGTAAAACCGCTGGCGTTTTTGCTGTTCTTCTTCCAATAAGTTCTGAATTTCTTTGAAATAGATAGGAAGCTTGGGGGAGTGAATGATTTTTTCTAGTAAAGAATCCACAAACTTTAGCTTTCAAAATTAAACGCCTACTGAGGGGGCAATAGTTTCTCTTATTCAATCACTTTCGGAACTCTAAAAAACGCACCATCTTTATCGGCGGCATGCTTAAGCCCGTTCTCTCTTTCTAGCGAGTTGTTGGCTACATCTTTTCTAAATACATTTTGCTCAAAACTCATGTGGGTGAGCGGTTCAACTCCTTCTGTATCTACTTCTCTGAGGCGGTTCATCCAATCTATAATTTCATTCATACTTGCCAAGAGCAAAGTTTCCTCTTCTTCTTTAATATTTAACCGAGAAAGATTGGCAGTTTTGTGTAGGGTGTTTTTATCTATTTCCCTACTAATTAGTATTCAACTCTGAATGCTTAGTTTTTAGTGATTTCTTCAGTTTTAGGTTCCTCAAACTCTGTGGGAAAATGGGCTTTCATTTCGTCGCTAATTACCTGATATACTTTTGCTTTAAGGGCAGGTGCATCTTCTAAAGTCATGCCTGTGGGTTGCACAGGCTCATGGTAAATAATTTTCGCAGGGTGCCATTTCATCCAGGTATTGGTGTCGTGCAGTACGATCCAGTGGTACGGAATGGTAACAGGGATAATGGGCACTTGTTTTTCTATGGCTATTTTAAAAGCGCCATCTTTAAAATTTTTAGGTCTTGGGGGTTGTGCATTAATCCCTCCTTCGGGAAAGAGCAGTACGCTCCAACCTTTATCAATCGCTGCTTTTGTGTCTTCAAAAGCTTTGTAACGGCTTTTTAAATTGCCCCTATCCACAGAGATATGAATATGTTTGAACATATACCCAAACAACGGTACTCGTTCTAAATCCTTTTTTCCCATAAATGCAATGAAATGCGGAGTTGCATGCGCCACAAGCGGGATGTCTAAATAAGAATTGTGGTTGGGGCAGTAGATGTAAATATCTTCTCGTTTGGGGTCGAAACGCCATTCGACTTTTACGGGCATAAAACACGCCCAATAAACTACATGCGCCCAAATTCGGTTGAGTTCGCAGGTATATTCTCTTAACGATTTCACATGGATTACCAATAAGAACCCAGGGTATAAGAGAATAAAAATCGCCCAAAACCAAAAAAGGCCCCAAAGGGTATAAATAATTCTTATGAGTTTCATGCTTAAAGTTGTTTGTTAGTAGCTTGTAAATTACAAAAATGGGAGAAATTTTTAGCTTTTAATCCCCCCCCCCCCTCT
>CAZFQW010000374.1:0-4306 GCA_964521225.1 uncultured Roseobacteraceae bacterium | reverse complement strand
GAGAGGGCAGTATCTATTTTTAAAGTAAGAAAAGATTTGTTTTCGTTGTAAAGTAAGAACTCGCCAGAAACTACTCTTTCATTTACTAAAAATCTGCTGTTTTTTGAATTGATTTTTGTGTTGAATGGCAATTCTAAGGTGAAATTTCCGCTCTGATTAGTTGTTGCTATATCCCTATATTGTACCCCTCCCATTTTAACTCGAACATTGAAAACAGGAATATTTTGAAGATTGATCACTTTCCCGTTCAGCCGTAAAGGCATAGGTTCGAGTACTATTTTCAGCCCCTCAACTTTTCTACTCATTCCCCAATCGAGTATTTTGTAGCCCTCTTTGTTCACCACAACTTCCTTTGGCTTTTTTACAGTGCCTGAAATTTTTATTTCAAAAAAACCGTTAGCATCCGTTAATACAGGCGTTGCTTTATCAATAATTACTTCCGCATTTGCAATAGGATTATCATTAGAGTCTGTAACCAGTCCTTTGAGGGTTTGAGCAGAGGCGATTGAACAGCTCAAAAATAAAAATATTGGTAAGAGAAATTTAGTCACTTTCATCAAGCTTTTAAATCACATTTAGTAGTTATCAACACACAGTATCACAATTAATAAAACTGTGTATTTCATTTAATTAGTATGCTATCAATTGTAATAATTTAGCATTCTTATTCTCAAAAATAACGAAAACATTATTAACCTTCCCCAATTTAAGTCTAGTTATTTAAAACATCCTACTTTTATTTTTGCTGAGGCTTATTAGTGGTAAGCATTTAACAAGATACAATCCTCTTCTTCTTTTTTCACTATAGAGTTACAGACTTGCGATAACCTGTTCAAGTAAATTTAAGTTGGTCTGTGTATTGTAACAATAGTGATGTAATTTAATGTTTAATGAGCATCTCTGTTGAAATGAAACACAAAGCTATATTATCTCTTTTTGCAATTATTTTAGGAGTAATTACCGCCTTACAGAAGCCCCTTTGTGCGCAAAGCAATACGCTTTTACCCATTATCATTGAAGGAAAATGGGGTATCATCAATCCGAAAGGTGAAGTTCTTATTCGGCCTCAGTACGATTTTATGCCCAAGTTTGACCTTAACGGCTTAGCTACAATCATTGAAAATGGAAAACTAGGAATTATCGACTCACTTGGCACGAAAGTAATAACATCAAAATACGATGACCTAAGAATCATTAATCGACAGCTTTACTTAGCTTCTTTAAATGGACTTTGGGGAGTTATTCAAAAAAATGAGGAGGCTTTGTTGCCCATCCAATACGACCAAATCATAGTGCTTTCCGAAGATTACTTCCAAGTAAAAAAGGGCGATAAAGTAGGGCTTACCAGTTGCGAAGGGAACATGATAGTCCCTATTGAATACGAACAGATAAAACTAGCTCAGGAAGACTATTACTTAGTATCTCAAGATGAAAAGTGGGGTATTTTTGAGAAAGGAAAAGGGCTAATTCAGTCTTGCGAGTTCAATGAAATAGAAGCGGCTGAGGGCGATATATTCTTTGTAAAGAAAGAGGGTGTATGGGGCACTTTTTTAGCCGATACCAAAAAACTAACGATTGATACACAGTTTGACTCGGAAACAGTTTTGCAAAAAGGCTTACCGTACATCATGGTAAATAAAAATAAGATGAGCGGTTTATATCACAAAAACGGGGAAGTCATTTTATCACCTTCGGCAATTGATATTCAATTCTACTCGGAGGATAAATTTATGGTTCGCTACGAAAACAATCGCTGGGGCATTCTGAACGCTAAGGGAGAATGGTTGGTAAGTCCTAAGTGGCAAGACTGTGAAAAAATGAATGATAACTTCGCAATTTTGTATAACGCTTATGGCAAAAAAGCCCTTTTTAGCAGTGTGGCCGATTCTGTGGTTACTCCAGCAAAATTCGATTGGTTTGAGCGCTTTTCCGATGAACTCATGATTGCTAAGGGAGGGGGGGGAAATGCCTTGGTTACACAAAGGGGGCAACTAATAGCTATGGGCGAGTATAAAACATTTAAGTCGCTCAACGAAGGAATCTACGCTGCTTATGATGGTGTAAACTGGTTTCTTTTCAATTCAACAGGAAAAAAAATAGGAAAATCGGGTTTTAAATCAGTCAGTACTTTCTTACCTCAATTAAAAGTAGCTAAAGTAGCTTTCGCTACAAAAAAAGGTCTTCTAAAGCCTAACGGCGAGTGGTTTATAAAACCTGAATATAATGACATTAGGGTTTTTGATGATGTAATTAAGGCATACCAAGCAGGTAAGGTTACCTTATTTTATTTAGATGAAACCGGGCGAATTTCTGATAGTATGCTGTTTAATGATGTGAGTGTAATAAAAGTAAATAGCTTAGAGATTGGCGAAAAAAATTTCAGCGATGGGATTAGCAGCGATTCTACCTTAACAAGGTTTAGAACTGGGGGTAATGATGGGAGTGAGTATAGAGAAATTCAGTTCGGAACTTTCAACAACAGATGGGCAATATGGAACGCCCGAAAACAAACCTTTAAAAGCTTAGAAGCGCATAAAATAGTAAGGTTTCTATACACCTTCGGAAAGTATGAAATTCGGTTTGGTTGGATGTACCCTAACAAAGTTGTTTATAATAGTCGTTCTGCAAGAGGAAATCGGCTAAACATCAGCAACAAAAAAGAAACCTTAGACTACAGTAAGCAGGTTTTTAATAAACCTAAAAAGCTTCCTATTGGCTATGTGGGCGAGTTTCATGAAGGTAGGGCAAGAATTAATATTGGAGGGACTTTTAAGTCGGTTGGGGTAAATGCTAAAACAAAGCAATACGATTTAGGTGAAGAAGTGAAAGGCTTAATCACGGTGTTTCATAGAAAGAGACTTGCCAAAATGGTAGGCAGAACTACAACTACAAACAACACAGATTATACCTATATCTGTGCCGGAGGATTCTGGAGTTTTATTGATGAGGAAGGAGAGCTAATCGGTGAGTTCGACTACTCTTATGTAAGCAATTATTACAAGGGTTTTGCCATTGCTGAAAGAAAGGGAAAGTGGGGCATAATTGACCAAAATAACAACGAGGTTGTTCCCTTTAACTACAATTATATCGACTACCTCCCCAACTCTGACAGTACGTTGTTGAGGCTCCATGCCAACGAAAAACTGATGGGTTATGTAGATTCTTTAGGAAACCAAATAGTACCAACTCAGTTCGAGGATATTAAAGAATATACGGAAGGACTTGCCCAAGCACAGCAAAATGGACTTTGGGGTTTCATTGATAAAAAAGGAGAATGGATAATTGAAAAGCAGTTCGAAGAGGTAAAAGCTTTTAATGAAGGAGTTGCTCCCGCTAAGCAAAACAGACAGTGGGGGTTTATCGATAAAACGGGGAATTGGGTAATTGAACCGCAATTTAGAGATGTTGGGGTATTTAAAGAGGGAATGGCAGCTGCCAAGCAAAGCGTTTTGTTCGGATACATTAACCGCTCCGGCACTTGGGTAATTGCACCTAAATTCCAAAGGGCGGAAGCCTTTGAAGGCGAATTAGCAATTGCCAAAGTGAAAGGAAAATTTGGTTTGATTGATAAACAAGGAAACTGGAAAGTATCACCAAAATTTAAAAGCCTTCGCCAACACAACAACAACTATTTCATTGCCTCAAAAAATGCTTGGGGATTAATTGATAGCGAAGGCAAAGAACTCACTCATTTTAAGTATTCCTCTATAGATGATTTTTCAGAGGGTTATGCACTTGTTAGAAAAAAGGCAGGCAATTACTACAAAAGCACTTACGGCTTTATTGATAGCTTAGGGAATGAAGTAATTTCCCCTCAATTTAATATAGCTGGTAGCGTACAAAATGGCTTAATTAGGGTAAAAAACTTAAAAGAAAACTGGAAGTATATCAACCTAAAAGGAGAGGAAATTATTTCTGGTGATTACATAAGCTGTGCCGATTTCTCTGAAGGAAAAGCAACCGTTTTTACAAAAAAAGGGTACTTGCAAGGTGGTAAATTCATCGATACAAAAGGAAATATTCTTTTTGAAGAAGCAGATTTTGAAGCAGTTAGCGGATTTCAGCAAGGGAGAGCCGTGGTAAGAAACCCTGCCGGTGAGTATGCCCTCATCGATTCTTTGGGGCAGGTGGTTAATAATGCCTATTACCAAAAGGCAACTCCCTTTCAGCATAAAGTAAACTTTGTACAAAAAGAAGGCAAATGGGCCATCTCTAGTATTACTAGTATGCCGCTAAGCAGCTTTAAGTTCGATGAGGTAACTCCTTTTAAAAACGGTTTGGCAAAGGTGGCTATCAATATCCATTA
>CAZFQW010000373.1:0-4320 GCA_964521225.1 uncultured Roseobacteraceae bacterium | reverse complement strand
CAAAATACTAATTTCTACTTTTCATTGGACACTTTGTGGGGAGGGGAGAACATTTTCAATAATAACCCTTGACTTAGGGAGACTGTCAGGGTAATTTTTCTGAATAAAGGCAATAAGATTTTCGCGTAGGTAAACCCTTAAATCCCATGCTGTGGGAGAGTCTTCTGCGCTTACCAAACATCTTATTTCCACTGTTTTTTCTGTGGCATTGGTTACTTGTAAAACATTTACTTTCCCGTCCCATAGGTCTGTTTCATCTAAAAGCCGAGCCATTTCATTTCTAAGAACATCAAAAGAAATATTGTAATCGGTATAAATAAATACAGTTCCTAAAATATCCGCATTTGTGCGAGTCCAGTTTTGGAAAGGCTTTTCAATAAAATAAGTCGTGGGAACCACCAATCGTCTTTCATCCCAAATTTTTACTACCACATAGGTAAGTGTAATTTCCTCTATGCGCCCCCATTCATTTTCTACAATTACCACATCGTCTATTCGGATGGGTTGTGTAATTGCAATTTGGATTCCGGCAAGTATCCCTCCTAAAATTTTCTGTGCTGCAAGCCCTAGTATTATCCCCGTTAGACCTGCCGAAGCAATTAAACTAAGCCCTATTTTTCTTATTTCGCTGAAACTCATTAATACAAGAGCCGTGGCAATAATTAAAATAATAAAAATGAGTACTCTTTCTATAATATTGAACTGTGTGTGCGCTTTTCTAGCTCTTAAATTATTTTTTTCTTCAAGGTCGTATCGCTTTAATAAGACTTTTTTTAAGAAATGAATAATTTTAATAGCAATGCCCGTGAGAATAAATATCACTAAAATAGAAAGCACTTTATTAACTGTATTAGTAATAAAATCGGGGATTTCTTGGAAAGAAAGGGGAATCCACAGAGATAATAAAATAATAAGAGTAAACAGAAGGGAACTAAGTTCTTTGTTTGTTTTAGCGAGAATTTCTTTATTCTCTTTAAGTGTATTTCTAAAAACTAATTTCCTTAAAAGGAAATAAGGAATTAATATAATAATAAAACAAATAGCAACTTGCCCTAAATACTCTAAAATGAAGGGTAAATTTTCTTTGATAGTATCCATATAAAATTGTGGTTATTAAAAGTGAGTGTTTACTCGTGATACGGCCCTGAAATCTTATAAATAAAAAAGGCGGTCTTTATAAAGTTACAAAGACCGCCTAAATGTATAAAACTTCTATTAAAGGACTTCTTCTAGCTTATCTTCTAGTGCTTTTCCTCTCAAGTTTTTAGCAATAATTTTCCCTTTTTTATCGATTAAAATAGTCATTGGTATTCCCTCAATTCTGTAAAGAGGTACTACCTCTGACTGCCAGAATTTAAGGTCAGAAACGTGTAGCCAACCTAAACCATCTTTTTCAATAGCCGCTAACCATTTGTCTTTATCTCTATCAAGTGAAACGCCAAATATTTCAAAATCTTTATCCTTGTATTTATTATACATTTTAACCACCTTCGGGTTTTCCTTGCGGCAAGGGCCACACCAAGAAGCCCAAAAATCTATCAATACATATTTGCCTTGTAAAGATGAAAGTGCCACTGAGCTGCCATCGGGGGCAGTTAACTCGATTTCCGGTGCTTCTTGGCCTATTGCTGTTTTCTGAACAGCTTCAACTTCTTGATTGTAAGAAGCCACAATAGAAGAACTAGGATATTTTTCTAATAATTTTTTACTCAAACCAGAAAGGTAATCGTAATGCTCTGAGGCATCGAGCATGGAAACCGCTAAAATCGATACAAACGGTTGGTTGTTGCTAGCTACAAAGTTTTTAATTTTATTGGTCGACTCCCCAATGTAGCTCATGTATTCTTTCTCTGCTTTTTTGGCCGCTTCTTCTGTTTCGGCGGCATAGTAAGCCTGTGTAAGTTCCGACGATTTATTTGAGAGTTCTTGCTCTAGTTCTTGATATTTATAAAATGCTGTGGTTTCCTCAGAACCATTCACTTCAAAAAGCCCTGCGGCATTGCTTCCGTCTACCATTAGATCTACGTTTTTATCGGAAAGCACTAAAACACCTTCTTGCTTATCGTAAAAATTAATGATGAAAAACCCCGGCTCATTCACTGGAATTTCCGCTGAGAAAATACCATCTGCATCCGCTGTTAATTTGGCAAAGTCTTGCCTGCCACCATTATTTAATTGGTATAAATTAATTTCCCCTTCTTGAGGATTCTGAATAACCCCTTTTAAGGTAATTGTTGCCTCCTCGGTAGTGGTGCTTTCGTTCGACTGTGTGTGCCCTTGGCAAGCGAAGAGGATCAGCGCTGGTAATATTATAAATGCGATTTTATTCATTGTCTGATAGAGTTTTATTTGAAAATCTTGTTTCATGTGCGTTTCCCACTAAGGGTATTGTTTAAATAATTTGAAAATTCCGTGCCGTTTTGAAAGGAACAAGCCTTTGTGCTAAAATGCTCATTCACAAAATAGGTTAACTTCGATTTAACAATACAACCAACCTTGTATCGAGTGTTTTTTTACACCAAAGCTATCATTAAGCTGAGAAGTCTTTATCAAAAAAAATCAGGCTTTTTCTAACATTTCTCTCACCACATTATTCGATTTTTTGGGGTCTGCTTTCCCATTGCTTTTTTTCATCAGTTCTCCCATAAAGAAGCCTACTAAACCTTTTTTACCATTTTTATAGGCTTTTACTTTATCGGGGTTGGTTTCAATAATTTCTTGAATAATTGGTATCAAGAAATCGTCGTCGCCTTGTTGTATTAAGCCCAATTTAGCGGCTAGCTCCTCTGGTTTTGCTGCTGGGTTTTCTAGCAAGGCTAAAAATAATTTTTGAGAAGCCGCTGCAAAACTTACTTTCCCGCTTTCTACGACCTCAATTAATATGGCTAGTTTTTGAGAATTTAGAGGGAAATCTTCAATTGATTTCTTTTGTTCGTTGGTCCAAGCTTTTACAGGGCCCATTAGCCAATTTGAAATTGCTTTGTATGCTTTTGTGTGTTCCGCTACTGCTTCAAAATAATTAGCGGTTGATTTTTCGTCGCTTAAAACTCGTGCATCGTAGGCAGGTAAACCGTATTTTTCTTGGAGTTTTTGTGTTACCTGCCAAGGCAAAGCAGGCATTGCGTTTTTTATCTCGGCGAGCATTTCTTCCTTTATTATAAAAGGCGGTAAATCTGGGTCGGGGAAATAGCGATAATCGGTTAATGTTTCTTTGGTACGCATTGCCGAGGTAGAACCATTTTGTGCGTTAAAAAGTCGGGTTTCTGAGCGAATTGCTGCCCCTTTTTCTATCGCTTTTATTTGGCGTTCTTTCTCGTATATAATCGCTCTGCCTACATTTCTGATTGAGTTGAGGTTTTTTACTTCCACTTTTTGCCCATACTCCGTAGCCCCTTTTTTCCGAACCGAAACATTGGCATCGCAACGCAGAGAACCTTCTTCCATATTGCCATCGCAAACTTCAAGATAACGCACTAAACGCCTCATTTCGGTGATATACGCCATTGCTTCTTCGGGAGACCGCAGGTCGGGTTCTGTTACAATTTCTATTAGCGGAACGCCCGCCCTGTTTAAATCTACCTGAGAAAAGCGAGCACCTTCGGGGTGAATCGATTTCCCGGCGTCTTCTTCTAAATGAATGCGATTTAATCGGATATTTACTTCGCCTTTATCGGTGGTTACTTTTAAACTTCCACCAATGCAAATCGGCGTTTTTTCTTGGGTAATTTGATATCCTTTGGGCGAATCTGGGTAAAAATAATTTTTGCGGTCAAAGATATTGTACCTGCTTATTTCTGAGCCCATTGCCAACCCCATTCTGATTGCCAGCGCTGCTACTTTCTCGTTGAGCTTGGGCAGTGTACCGGGGTGTGCTAGTGTAATTAAACTAATATTTGTATTCGGAGCTTGCCCAAATGTGGTCGCATCGGAGGCAAATATTTTGCTTTGGGTCATCAACTGTGCGTGAATTTCTAACCCAATAACTAATTCATATTGATCTAAAATTGCTTGAGAAACCATTTGTAAATGTTGAAGTTTTAATGTCGAGTTCGAGCTTATTTTATAAAGTATCCCCTCTATTTCGGGCAAAGATAAAAAACTTCGCTATCGGTTTCGATTAATCTTACCACTTAACATTGAGATTTACCGAATCTATATCAGGCAGAAATTTCCACTTCCGAAACCAAAGCTTTGTAGAAATAATAAAGCATGGAAATCAATTGCCTCTTCCAAACTGAGCTTTTAGATAAAAGTGATAAGTTGAGCTTAGAGCATGTTTAAAAATTTAATTTCTTAAAAACGAATTATCATAAAATAATA
>CAZFQW010000372.1:0-4325 GCA_964521225.1 uncultured Roseobacteraceae bacterium | reverse complement strand
AATAGCACGAGTAGTGAAGTGTTTAATTTTTTAGAGTCAGTATCAAATAAATATGGTATCGGATTCTGGAAACCTGGTGCTGGAATTATTCACCAAGTAGTTTTAGAAAATTATGCTTTTCCAGGTGGAATGATGATTGGTACAGATTCTCACACCGTAAATGCAGGAGGTTTAGGAATGTTGGCAATTGGTGTTGGGGGGGCAGATGCAGTAGATGTAATGGCAGGAATGCCCTGGGAATTGAAATTCCCTAAACTAATTGGCGTGAAACTAACAGGGAAAATATCGGGCTGGACTGCACCTAAAGATGTAATTTTAAAAGTTGCTGAAATTCTTACTGTGAAGGGCGGAACAGGGGCAGTGGTAGAATATTTTGGAGAGGGTGCCAAGTCAATTTCTTGTACAGGAAAAGGTACTATTTGTAACATGGGTGCGGAGATTGGCGCAACTACTTCAACCTTTGGCTACGACGAGTCTATGGAGCGATACTTACGCGCCACAGGGCGTGCCGATATAGCAGATGCTGCCAACGAAATCGCATCTTATCTTACAGGAGACGACGAGGTTTATGCAAACCCAGAAAAATATTTTGACCAAGTAATTGAAATTGATTTAAACGAGTTGAAACCTCATTTAAATGGGCCATTTACGCCAGATTTAGCAACCAAAGTTGGTTCTGACATGACCAAAAAGGCACAGGAAAACGAATGGCCAATGGATGTAGAATGGGGGTTAATTGGTTCTTGTACGAACTCTTCTTACGAAGACTTATCCAGGGCTGCTTCTATTGCAAAGCAAGCAGTAGCTAAGGGCATTAAACCAAAATCAGAATTTGGAATTAACCCAGGGTCTGAGCAAGTACGTTATACAGCAGAGCGAGATGGTTTACTAGGAACCTTCGAAGATTTAGGCGCGAAAATATTCACCAATGCTTGCGGGCCATGTATCGGTCAGTGGGCACGTTATTCAGACCCTAAAAATGCACCTAAGAACTCAATTGTTCACTCTTTCAACAGAAACTTTGCAAAGCGTGCCGATGGTAACCCAAACACGCATGCCTTTGTAACTTCGCCCGAAATAGTTGCGGCAATTGCACTTTCCGGTCGGCTCGATTTCGACCCCACTAAAGATACTTTAACAACGGCTACTGGCGAAAAGGTAATGCTAGACCCTCCTTACGGCGACGAGTTGCCTAGTAAAGGTTTCGACGTAGAAGACGCAGGATACCAAGCACCTATTGAAGACGGTTCAACCGTAAATGTAGTTGTAAAAGACGATTCTGAAAGATTACAATTGCTTGAGCCGTTTACGCCTTGGGATGGGGAAAACCTCACAGGGGCGAAGTTGTTAATTAAAGCATTTGGTAAGTGTACCACCGACCATATTTCTATGGCAGGACCTTGGTTGCGTTTCCGTGGACACCTCGATAATATTTCTAACAACTGTTTAATTGGAGCTGTAAACGCATTTAATAAAGAAACAGATTACGTGAAAAACCAAGTAACTGGCGAGTACGGGCCTGTGCCTGCCACAGCGCGAACTTACAAAGCGGCGGGCATTCCTTCTGTAGTAGTAGGCGACCACAATTATGGCGAAGGTTCTTCTCGTGAGCATGCAGCAATGGAACCGCGTCATTTAGGGGTAAGTGCAGTAATTGTGAAATCTTTTGCCCGTATCCACGAAACCAACCTTAAAAAACAAGGGATGTTAGGGGTAACCTTCGCAAATGAAGCCGATTACGATAAAATCCAAGAAAATGACACCTTCAACTTTACTGATTTAAAAGATTTTGCACCGGACAAAACCTTGAATTTAGAAGTAGTGCACGAAGACGGTTCTGTAGATAATATCACCTTAAACCATACGTACAACGCACAGCAAATTGAGTGGTTTAGAGCAGGTTCTGCCCTGAATAAAATTAAAACTGCTAACAGTTAATAACTATATCATGCGAATCAGGAATTGAAAAGATTATTTCAACCAAAAAAACTGAGTAAAAACATGTTTTTTTGCCATCTCGACCGTAATAGGAGAGCGCTCACATTTACTTGTCCTGTTGTTAGATTCTTCGCAAGCTCAGAATGGCATCAAAATTCATTCTTTAGGCTCAAGAAAAAAGGTTATAAACCCTTATTCGCATATATTATTATTGATTTAATACGAAAGCCTCTATTTATAGAGGCTTCTTTTTTTTATAGATTTGAGTGATGGAAATACTGAAATTCTTACTCTTCCCTTTGGCGGTTTCATATGATACAATCACCAAAATTAGAAATTTTTTATTTGATAAAGGATGGAAAAAAAGCACATCGTTCGATACCCCTTTTACGATTGTTCTCGGAAATTTAACCGTAGGAGGAACGGGTAAAACACCTCATACAGAGTATCTGATTGCACATTTAAAAAAGGATTTTAAGGTAGCGATGCTCAGCAGAGGCTACGGCCGAAAAACAAAAGGATACAGAATTGCCCAAACTACCGATACCGCTATAGAAATTGGCGATGAACCCTTGCAAGTTTTTAATAGGTTTAAAAGGGAAGTCCCAGTAATAGTTGCCGAACAGAGGGTAATGGGGATTCAAAATATCCAAAGAGATTTTCCCACGACCGATATGGTAATTTTAGACGATGCCTTTCAGCATAGAGCCTTAAGCCCTCATTTAAAAATACTGATTTCTCGCTACGATAAACCTTTTTATAGCGATTTCTTACTCCCAACAGGGTTACTAAGAGAACGCCGAAGTGGCGCAAGAAGGGCAGATGCTGTAATTATTTCCAAGTCGCCCACAAACCTTTCGGCAAAAGAAAAAGAAGAAGTAGAAAAGAAAGTACAAAGATATAGCAGGAGAGGAGTACCCGTTTTTTTTACAAGCTTAGTCTACAAAAAAGCGTATAGTCTGGCTGGTAACAAACTGATGAGAGAAAATGCAGGGTGTTTACTATTAACGAGTATTGCCAATCCGCAAAAGATGTATACAGACCTTATACCTCATTATAAAATTGAGCAAACAATATTTTTGAGAGACCACCAAAAGTATTCAGTAGAGGCAATTGCAAAAATAAAGAACGTTTTTAGTAAAATCAAAGGTGAAAACGCTTTTGTACTAACTACCGAAAAAGATGCTGCTAAACTTAGGCATCCTTCCATAAAAAAAATAGTTGAAGATTTGCCCATTTATATAATTCCGATTGAAATTCAGTTTCATAAAGCGAAGCAGTTTTCTCAATTTATTAGCAGCAAGATAGACTCATCATTAAAACGACTCTAAATAGTATTTTCAAATTCGACACAAAACCTTAAATTACTAGCTTTTTTTTGAAACATTTAAAGGATATAACTAATTGATTTCTAGTTTTATTTATAAAATAATTAATTAGGAAACAGAAAATAAATAAATTATCTTTTTTTTTGTTTCTTTCGGTCGGCGTTCCGATTGGCCTGTACTTCCAGTTCCACTGCGGGTTGGAAATACTCGCCAAAGCCCTGCTATTCCTGCATTTTTCGCTTTGTATAGCCTCAAAAATAAACTTCGGTCAATAGCAATTTATTTGTTCACCTTTCCTAGGAAAGAAAGCCGTTCAAAAGCACTTTAAAAAAACTATCTATTTTCACTTACCATTACATTATTTTTTTACTTACTATCTGCTTATGAAAACCATACTGAACGCTATTAAACATCTTAAAAATCAACTTGAAGATTTTGAAGAGAGTGCTGAAATTGATGCTACGCACTCGCTTCCTGTTCCTGCCATTTTATATGTGCACTCAAAAGAAAAAATTCTTTATGGCGATTACACAGCACTTTCTACTTTGGGATATAAACCCAGCGATTTAGGGCAGTCGGGAAGAAGAATTTTAATGGATAATTTACATCCTTCAAATACTACTTTCCGCAATGAATTATTCGAGCATTTTAAAAAGAATGAAGATGTTCCTTGGGTAGGAACCTACCAATTAAAAGGGAAAGATAACCAGTGGCATACTTTGCTTGCTTATGCCGAAGTACATACAAAAGACGAAGAAAATAATGTTGAGCATCTAATAATAAATATCGAAATTGATATTACAGGTTTAAAGAGCAGTGAAAACTATCAAAAGGCAGCAGATAGAGCACTTTGGTCTACCGTAACTAAACGGGAAAATCAAATCATTAAGCAGATTGCCCAAGGCTCACGAAATCAGGACATTGCTGCTTCGCTTAATATTTCCCTAAATACTGTGGAAACACATCGTAAAAATTTACTCAGAAAATTGGGAATGAAAAACACCACCTCGCTTATATACTTTGTAACTAAATACCGATTATTAGACTAGTGAAGCACTA
>CAZFQW010000371.1:0-4327 GCA_964521225.1 uncultured Roseobacteraceae bacterium | reverse complement strand
GACCCTGCTTCTAACGAAAACCAACGCTCGTTTAGCCGCCAACCCGATGTAGATGTAATTATGCCGGGCGATTTAATCCACTGCGATGTGGGCATTACCTACCTAGGACTCAATACCGATATGCAAGAGCTTGCCTATATTTTAAAAGCAGGCGAAAAAGAAGCCCCTAAAGGATTGGTAGAAGGGCTAAAAGCGGGCAATCGCTTACAAGATATTATGACGGGCCATTTTAGAAAAGGAGTATCGGGAAACGAGATTCTAACGAAAACGATTGTTCGGGCAAAAGCAGAAGGACTGCGCCCTCAGATTTATTCTCACCCAATTGGCTACCATGGGCATGCAGCAGGTATGAATGTTGGCCTTTGGGATAATCAGGTAGAAATTCCGCAGGGGAATCACCCTCTGTACGAGAATACTTGCTATGCCATTGAACTAAATACCAAGGTAAATATCCCCGAATGGGATAATAAAGAAGTAAGGATTATGCTAGAAGAAACTGCCGTTTTTAGAGATGGGAAAGTGCATTATTTGAGCGGAAGGCAAGAAAAACTTTTATTGATTCCTCGGCAGTAAAAGTAAAAAAAGAAGGCTACAAAAGTTCGGGATTTTGTAGCCTTTTCTAAAAAGATATTATTTCTCTCCATTTTTAAAAGTGGTATCTAAAATCCTCACTCTGCCTCTACCATTCATTTTGTACTTTTTCCATTTAAAAAAACGCATCGATTGCGCAAGAACCATAAAGCTCGCGCCAATAATAAACGACTCTCGTTGATCGTACTGAGCCTCTGAAACCAATGGATGAACCGCCGAGGCAAAGAGAAATCCGCCCCCCACAAACGAACCAGAATATTGCAAGAAAGTAGCTCCACCACGCTGAAAATAGAAGGTTTCAAACTCGCCGAGAGGAATTTCGAGCGCATTGGTAGAAATCACTAAAGAGGTGTCCTTCAGAAGTGCTACGTAGTCAGTGAATATACTAGGGTTCAATTTCTGTTTAAATTTAATTTTATCACCTTCCATCAATTTCTCTCTTTTTAAACCGTAGCGGTCAATCACCAAAAATTTTTGTGCGCAAACTGACTGGAAAAAAAGAAGCAAAACAAGCAGTGTGAAAATTGTTTTCATGAGCAGTGGTTAAAGGTTTCCCTAGATTTTTTTACCGATGTTGTTAACTAATGTTTTAGTCGAAAAGTAACCACCGCACTCCGAACTCAAGCTCGCGTGGCTGTGCCATATAATGCGGTGCCATGTAATAGCCTCTTTTTCCAAAAGCTCCTTGTAGTACATTAGTTACCTTAATAAACATCCTAACTCTATTAATGCGGAAATTAATAAAAAAGTCTGCTTGTAAGTAACCTCCTGACTCATATTTATTTTGGAGGTGAAATTGTTGGGTTACAGGCATATACCCTAATGCCATTAAACTGGAATTCCAGTGAAAATCTAAGCCTATTTGCGTGTAAATTGCTTTATCGAATAAATCTTTTTCAAAAAATACTTGGTAGTTTACCAACCATTCGGGCATTCTTAAAATGGTGGTGTCTTCTGTGATGGTGTAAGTTGCTTTCGCAATATGTCTTATGTAGCCTGTTTTTAAATCGAAATCTAAGCCTAACTGTTGGTAATTAAGGATTTGACTGGTTTGTGTGGGCTGTGCCAATGTATCGTAATAAATGTGGTCGGTGAGTTTTGTTTGGCTTGCCATTAGCCGAAGGTTTAACCGTTCTGAAGGTAGCTGCAATCCTAGTTGAATTCGCTCTGCTTTTTGGTTTTTAAAGTCAGGATTTTGCCACTGAAAAATATCTCCTAAATAATAAGTCTGCATTTGGGTGGGCGCATAAGAACCTCGCTGAAATAATGCCTCTATAAATCGGTTTTTGAGCTGCACTTTTAGCAAATTTCCTTCTCCATTAAGCTGATTCTCGAATTGAAAACTCGCTTTGGTGTAAAACATCGAAGAGTCTGCCCCAATGATGTAGTTGCCTTCAACCCCAAAAAAGCGGTCGGGTTCTAGGCTAAGAGGAATTAAAGTATTAGGGAGGTCGTCATCTTTTACTTCGTATTCGGTGCTTTGGGCGTATTGCCTGTTTCGGAACCAACCAGCATAAAACAAGTTTCCGATTTTACCCTTTGCGCCATAGCGAACATCGAGTTCTTCAAACCTAATCTGATGAAAAGTTTCTGTAAGGCTCGCCTCTATGGGGAGGGGGTAAAAAGCTATATTGCGGTCTAAGTCGCCATCGCGGTACTGATACTGATGCGTTACGGCTTTTATATCTTGGAAAAGCTGTAATAAACTAGAAGAATCGAATACGGAAAACTGATGATACAGATAGGCACTTCTGCTTATTTTCAGCGTATTTACCCCAGTAAGTCTGTTGGCTACAATACCCCTATTTTCCGGTTCAAATAAATCGTAGAGTCCAGTGGTATCGTTTAAAAGAATATCTAAATCTAGCCCTCCCGATTCTTGCAGTTTTTGGGTCATCGCACTAAAATGCGCTAAAACTCTATACCGCTTGTTATTGGTGCTAAAATTGGTGTGGAGGTGGAAATTTTCTCTTTGCCCTTGCAAATTATTGCGCTGTTGTGGGCGCTGCCCTAGCATAAACCGCGAACTCAGCCTAAAATACCTGAAGCCAATATTAAAATTGGGCGTTATATTCTGCGACATATTTATATCGAGAACTGCCCTGCCGCTTCCCCCCTGTGCGTAGTACCAATCTGAATAAGGTGAACGAGTGTCGTAGTATTTAAAATCTTCTTCGGAGATTGTATGAGGGTGCATGGCATCTTGCCCTAACCGTTTCCCTAAGGTTTCGGGGAAAACGTAAAAAAACGATTGAAGCGGTGTGCCAACATTTCCTAAATCGTAGTACTGATAGTCGTTTCTTGCCGAGAAATTATAGCGTTGCATATTTACAATGCTCGTATCGGTTTCGTAGCGGGTTGTATCTATTTCAAAGCAATTTTTCACATAAAAATATTTTGTAGTGGTTGGCCCATAGATCATCTTAGTTGTATCATCTAAAATACCTTGTCCGCTACCTCTTCTCTTTATCTTGGTGGTATCATTTGCTACGTTAGCATTTTCAGGAACTTTCTGCCTTATGTTTTGGCTCGTCTTTCTTTTCTCCTCTGTCTTTTCCTGAGCATTTCCAATTACAGAAATACCTAAAAAGGTAAAAAACAAAAGAGTGATAAAAGAAGGTCTGTGTTGGGAAAATTTCAACTTAAAATAAGTTTATAAATGATAGAAAAAATTAGAGTAGTGTTTCGTTAAAACGCGTTCCTTGTGCCCCCCGGCATTTTGGTATCTTCACCAAAATATGTAGTATAAACCAATATTTAACACTACCAGAAATTCAGCATTTTTTACAAGCTGTCTCTATTGCAAAAGCAAAATAATGTGCTAAAAAATTACCCCTCAACGCTTTAACATATTATAAGACTACTTTAACCATTCGTACATGGTATAGTGTTCGGCACTCATTCCTATGGCTTGGTATACCTTCTGTGCATTTGTGTTTGTTTTATCTACGTACAATCTAATCCCTCTAAGATTATCACTTTATTCTACCCATTTTTTAATATACTGATACATCGCCTTAAAAATCTTTTTCCCTCTAAAAGCGGGCTTTATGTACACCGATTGAATCCAAACCACATTACCGTTTCTCCAGTCGCTCCATTCGTAATTCGTCATTAAGCTTCCTACCACTTCGCCTTTTACTGTGGCTACCCAGTAAAGTCCTTTGCTTTCATCGGCGAAAAGATTATGCACGCCCTTCGTCAATATTTCTTTATTAAGTACCAACCCCTCCGTTTCTTGTGCCATAGCTAGTTGAAATGTGATGATTTCAGCCAAATCTGTTTTAAAAGCTTTTCTAATGAAAATTTCCATAATTTTATAGCAGATAGTTCTTCTTTTTAAAATAATGATTCCAATTAAATTGTTATTTTAGTAGTAGTTACAATAAGCACCAAACAAACTTTTATGAGCACACCAACGATTGACCCCCACTACGAAGAATTAGCACAATTAATTAATGCGCTAAAGTTTCAAGAAGCAGAAGTCTTGATTCAGAATAATCTTGACGACGACCACATTGTTCATACTTTACATACTATGGCCGAAGACAAGACCGACATTCTTAGCTATACTTTTGTAAATTATATGATTGGAAAGCAAGAAACCAGCTTTTGGCATCGCATTGCTGCGGTTTTATTATCTGAATCGCTTACGCAATTTAAGCATTCTCTAAAAGCAGCAGCTTACCACATGAAAAAAGCCATTCAGTTAAACCCTTACGATTGGACCCTGAAA
>CAZFQW010000370.1:0-4351 GCA_964521225.1 uncultured Roseobacteraceae bacterium | reverse complement strand
GATATACTCAAACAACGCCCCTACCTCTTTGGGCGTTTTGTCTTCGGGTGTTCCCGAAATATCGTTTGCCACAAAAATTGCCACTGCCCTAAACTCATGCGGATAAACTAGTTTCTTGGTAAACACAGCAAAATCAGAAAGTTTAGCACCACCATACCCCCGCTGAATTACAGGGTAAGGTTTCATATCTTCGTGTATGGTACTCCAAAGTCGAATGCTAGAACTGCCCGTAAATAAGATTGAGTGCTTCGGCGAAACCTCACTCCTATTTAATTCATTAAAGTTTTCTATGTCTGTTTTCCACTCTTTGTTTGCCTTTTTTGCATATTGCTGAACAGGGGAACACGCAAATGCGAATACTCCAATCAGGAGTATCCGCAATGGCTTTAGGTTTTTTATAAATAGAAATTTCATATCTATTTATTCTGAGGGAACTTGAACATTACTTCCATAGAAAAGGGCATTAAAAAACAGTCGGTTAGTACCATACCAAGTCCCTCTAAAGTTAGGGTTATCGGCAAACATAATTACCCTACCTCGCCCTGCTTTACTTACTATTAAACTTGCAGAGCCTTTCAGTTTTTCTAGGTTTTCGGTACTTACAAAACCATCAATATGCGGGTTTTGAGTGTATTGCAGCACAGTGCTATAAGCATTTTCGCTAGGTTCTAAAATTACTGAGCTGTTTCTGTAAACCCTCATTTTATCTTTTGTGTATCCGAAGGCAAGCGGGTGTGTGAGGTCGGCTTCTGTTTCAAAGATGGTACCTCCAATTGCCTTTGCCCCTCGTTTGTCGGGGGCATCAACATAGGGAAGTTTTCCTTCTTCTTTATGATCTATTTTTCTTAGTTTTTCTTTTACCAAACCATTTTTGATAGCCCATTCGGTTGCCGTTCTTTGTGTAATGAGCGTTCCTCCGTCGGCAACCCACTGCTTTATGCGGGCAATTTGTGCAGAATCGAAATCGTAGTTTCCGGAAACCATTACTAAGGTGTTGTATTTCGGCCAGTTTATCTTGCTAAGATCATTTAAATCGACTTTAGTAATGGGCATCGCCACGCGTGTTTCTAGCAAATGCCAAATTTCCCCTGCTTCGTAAGAAGAAATCCCTTCGCCCAATGGCATAATTGCTTTTGGCTTGTCGAGTGTAACAAAGTATCGGCTTCCTAAGTCGACTCCACTAATGCTGTAACCTGTTCCGAGATTGTAGGCTTTTACCCCTGACATTTCAATAGCATTTTTTACATGCAAGTAAAGTTCATCAGCGCTCATCGATTGGTAACTCACCGGTACCATCAGCGTTCCATAGCCAAACTCTTTATTTGTTCCATCTACTTTCGCTGTAAATTTCTTAAAGGCACCTTTCACCCTAACCCCTCTACTTTGCAAGTAGTAAAGTGCCTTCGGCGAATAATAATCGGACCACTCTATTAAATAAGCGTAGTTACTTTTAGTTACCGAAGGGATATTCTCTTTGTTATTCTCAAAGGTTACTTCACTGCCCAAAGGAAGGTCACCACTTTTGAGCGTACCGAAAGGCAAACCATAAGCGTTGATTAGCGACCATGCCGAAGCGTCGTAAAATACGCTGTCTTGGTATTCTTTGTAAGACTCAAACATAGTTTGTACCATGCGGTACTGAGGTTGGTTGGTTGGAACTACCCACGTTTTCCCTTTCGGAAATTGCTTTCCATCGGTATTGATGCCTTTATCTGCCTCATATACTTTTATTCGGTGCATTAGCAACAAATCTAAGAATGCCCTATTTCTACCCTGATCGGCATCATCGCCAAAAATGTATGCTTTCACAGGGTCTTTCTGCGCATTGCTAATTGCCAACTTAAAAAAGTTTTGTTTGTAACGTAACAGCGTTTCTCTTTCGGCTACGCTTGCTTTTACAGTTGCTAAACTTGAAGTAAACTGATTTCTGATGGTGAATGCAAACGTAACTATTCCGTTTTCGCTGTCTTGGGCGTGCCCTCTTGAACTTGCCTGTTCAAACAATAGCCCTAACCCTCCTTGAACATCGGGGTACGACGAGCCGTAACCGGGGTAAGTGCCGTCAAATGCTTCTTTGGTAAAATAAAAAGAACCTATATTGTCTAAGGCTTCGCTGAAATAACCTGCAAAGGTTTCGTTGAGCGTGGTGTAGTTTTCTTTGGGCATGATAGGATTTTTTGAACCGTTTACCTTCATTGGCTCAAAAAAGTAAGTACTGTTTGTGCCCATTTCGTGGAAATCGGTTACTACATTGGGCAACCACTGATGGTAAAAGTTGAGTTTCCCTCTGCTTTCGGGGTGTACTGCTAGTAGCCAATCTCTGTTTAAATCGAACCAATAATGGTTGGTTCTTCCCCCTGGCCATACTTCGTTGTGTTCTCTGTCGAGCGGGTCGGTTACCAAAGGATTTCCCTTGTGCATATTTGCCCAGTGCGTATGGCGATCGCGTCCGTCGGGGTTAATCACGGGGTCAATCATAATCACTGCTTCCTCTAAAGTCGTTTTTACCTCCTCTGAGGTAGATGCCACAAAGTAATAGGCAGTTAGCATTGCCGCCTCTGAACTAGAGGGTTCGTTCCCGTGCACGTTGTAACCCAAATTGATAAGCACAGGAATATCGCCAAAGCTAGTAACCTCTCTACTGGGGTCGGCAAGCATTTCGTGCTGTGCTTTTATGCCCTGCAACTTTGCATGGTTAGCTACCGAAGTAATGGTAAGTACGGTAAGTGGCCTACCTTCGTAGGTTCTTGCATATTCTTGCAAGGTAGCCTTAGGCGATGCCTCTGCCAAAGTGCGCATATAGGCAATTAATTGGTCGTGGCGGGTATGCTGCGAACCAATGGGGTAGCCTAAAAATCTTTCAGGAGTTGGAATAGAAGAATCGAAGTTTCCTTTATTCCCATAAAAGTAGGCTTGAGCCGAGAGTACGTGGCTAAACCCTAGAACAGAAAAAAAACAAAGAACAATGGTAAAATAGTGGTAGAACTGATTGTGTTTCATAACGATTCGTCTTTTAGTATACTGAAAGCTACATTCAGAAATTTTGAAGACCAAATCGTGTACGCTAAAAAATTTAATTCCCTTTAGCGGCTTCCTTGTTTTTTTTGCCATCTTCCACCCACTGATATGCATATTTTGGAAGTAAAAAGGTGAAAATACTACCGTGGTTTTCTTGGCTTTCCACCCAAATTTCACCTCTGTTGCTAGTAATAAAATCTTTACAAAGAAGAAGCCCAAGCCCAGTACCCTGTTCGTTATCAGTTCCCTTAGTAGAACTTTTAACTCTGGGGTTGAACAAATTCTGTATCATTTCTTCAGACATTCCTACGCCTTCATCTTTTACAGAAACCCACACAAAGTCGCCTTTCACTTCAGAAAAAACAGTAATTTTCCCATCCTGATGCGAGAATTTTACTGCATTGTTCAAGAGGTTTCTTAGAACAAAGTGAAGCACGTCGACATCTGCCCAAAGAAATATTTCTGGTGTAATTTCTTTAATTAAAGAGATGTTTTTCTTGGAGGTTTTAGGCAAAATCAATTCAAAGTTTTTATCTACTACCTCTTCCAAATCAACTTTTACTGGCTTTAGCTGTATATGCCCTATCTGCGCACGCGACCACGTAAGCAGGTTTTCTAACAACTCCGATAGCGACTCTGTGGACGCCTGCATTTTTTGGGCAACCTCCTTGGTTTCCTCCTTTGAGAAACTATCGTTGTAGCGAATAAATAGCTTTAGAAAGGAAGTTAAGGAAGCCATTGGTCCTTTTAAATCGTGTGCAATAATTGAGAAGAACTTATCCTTCACAAAAAGTGCTTCTTGTAATTTCGATTCCGACTCGGAGAGTTTTTCATTCATCCCCACAAGTTCTTCATTCTGAAGGCTCAGTAACTCGTTGCTTGTGCTAATTTGCCCTATTTGGTTCTGAATGGTGTTAATCAGTGTTTTTAAAGCGTCTTGAAGTTTTTCAATTTCGTAAGAACTGTACGAGCTAAAATAATTTTGAAGATTTTCGATAGCTAATAGTTCTGGAAGAGGTTTTTCCACCACTTCGGCTAACTTTATAATAGGCCTTGCTAGCAACTTTACAATTAGGACGGTCATTAAAATAGCTAAGAAAATGCACGAAAATACCGAAAGGGCAAAGTGGAAATAAATGGTATTTTCAATTTTAGCAGATTCTGCTTTTGCCAAACGTCTTATTTTTTTTAGGCTTCGGCTAATATCGTTTTGGCAAACAAGTAACTCGTTGGTAAGTCCTGCGTTTTTATCTCCAATTTTTATTTCAAAGCTGTGTACCTGGTTAAAAGTACTCTGATACGCCTTCAAAAATGTTAAAGCTTCAAGTAGTCG
>CAZFQW010000369.1:0-4373 GCA_964521225.1 uncultured Roseobacteraceae bacterium | reverse complement strand
TTAAGATAAGTGCATTTAGCCAATGGTTTTGCAAAATTGCTAACTCTTCAATTTCCTGAACGGAATACACTAATAGTAAAAGTAAGACTGTTGAGGCAACTGCTCCACTTAAAAAACCTTGCCACCAAGCCCTTCTCAGAAATGGTTTTTTTATAAAAAGTGCAGTTGCTCCTACAAGCTGCATGCTTCTAATTAAAAAACGTTGGGAAAACAAGGCAAGTTTAATAGCATTATGAATTAAAACGACCACTGTAACCAAGAAAATAGCAATAAAAAAACTTAGAATTAAGCCGATTCGGGCAATATTTGTATTGATTTGAGAGATTAACTTTTCGGCATAAACCACCTCAAAAACTCCTTCTAATTGTTCTAAATCATCCTTAATTTCTTGCATTTTTTCTTCTGTATAATAGGTTGCGCGGATGTGTACCAAGAAAGCATCCCGCAAGGGGTTTTCCCCTAAAAAATTCACAAAGTCTTCCCCTGTTTCCTGTGCCATTTCTTCTGCCCATTCTTCTTTGGTCCTGAAACGAATCCGAAGTTCGTTTTCAAATTTATCTAAGTAAACCCTTTGCGTAAGTTGATCTCGGATTTCTGCTTTTTCTTGTTCTGCCGCATGGTTACTCAATAGAATTTGAACTTCAATATCTTCCCTGAGTTTTCGGGTGAGTTGGGTGGCATTAATGGTAAACAGCGCAAAAAGCCCTATCATAAACAAAGCGGTGGTAATACTAAAAATTACATTTGAAGAAGGATAGCTCCCCAAACGTTTTCGGTTTCTGTTACTTTTTGCCATTTATACAACTGAATCAATGAATCTTCACTCTAAATTATAATTGAAAACCTTAGATACCTAAAAATAATGCAATTGGCAATACCTCCTCGAACTGAAAGCTCCATCAATTCATTTAAATTAGCATGTATTTTTATTTGCTTTGAAATCAACCAAAAAGTCAAAAATTTATGCCTAATATTAATTCATTAGGTCGTCATCTTATTGCCGAACTTTATGGCTGCAATGTTCAGAAAATAAAGGAAGTAGTACTGGTAAAACAAGCAATGGAACAAGCTGCATTAAAAGCGAATGCCACTATTGTTAACCTTACCTTTCATCATTTTGCTCCTTTTGGGGTCTCTGGCGTTGTAGTTATTCAAGAAAGTCATTTGGCTATTCATACTTGGCCCGAATATCAATATGCCTCTGTGGATATTTACACTTGCGGTGATTCCGTAGATCCTTGGGTGGCACTTTCTGCTTTAGAGAAACTTTTAGAATCTGAGAAGATATCCTGTGTTGAGTTAAGCCGAGGGCAGCTATCGCAATTGCCTGAGCCGCTTCGCATCCCTCAAACAGAAACTGATACGGCAGCGATTCCTTTGCATCCTAGCTTTACCAAAGATTTGTGGTTTACCGAAAGAGCGCAGCATTTGGCACTTTCTGTTCGTCATTCTGGAGATTTACTTTACAGCGAACAAAGTAGATTCCAAAAAATTGAGGTGTACCAAACACCTATCTTCGGAAAAATGCTTGTGTTAGAAGGCAGCATTGCCTTTACACAAAAAGACGAAAATACTTACCACGAAATGCTGGTGCATGTACCCATGCTAAGCCATCCGAACCCCGAAAATATTTTGGTGATAGGCGGAGGCGATGGTGGAGCTATTCGGGAACTACTAAAGCACAAGGAGGTGAAAAAAGTAACCTTGGTTGAACTTGATGAGAAGGTAACAGCAGTTTGCAAAGAATTTTTTCCTTCTTTAAGAGCGGCATTCGAAGATCCTCGACTGGAAATTATCTACCAAGAAGGAAAATACTTTGTGGAAAATAATAACGAACAGTACGATATCATTTTGATTGATGCCCACGACCCCGTGCAATCGGGGGAGCAACCTATCAATCCTGAGTTTTATAAAAGCCTAAAAAAAAAAATTAGCCAAGAAGGAATTTTAGTAACTCCAATTGGTTCTCCTGCGGTAAATCAAGCTATTTTTAGGCAAAACTTTTATATGCTGAAAGATACATTTCAAAATAAAAGAGTAAATCATTACCTCGCCTTTATGCCTTCTCACCTAACAGGCATGTTAAGTTTTGCGATTGTTGAAAGTAAGTTCTTTAAAGATGTGAAAAGGCAAAAAGAGTTTATCGAAAACAACGTTCTTAATTATTATAATCATACAATTCATAACAGTGCTTTTCACCATCCTAACTTTATAAAAAAAATACTCGAATGAAAAAAACAACCTTCCTTATATGCCTATCTGTCTGTTGTTTTGCTGGTAATGCTCAGTTGCTTTGGGAAATCAGCGGAAATGGAATGGCAAAACCCTCGTACCTATTTGGTACTATGCATGTGAATGATTCGCGGGTTTTTACTACGAGCGAACGCGCTATGAAGTACTTTGAACAGTGCAGTGTACTTGCAGGCGAATTAAAGTTTGATCAGGGTTTAAACATGGAAATGATGAATCATTTGTTTATGCCAGGCGATACTACACTCACCGACCTACTAAAAGGTGAAGCGTATACTTATGTGAAGAATCTCTTAAGTAATAAACTAGGTTCCATGGCTTCTTTTTCAGAAAGGATGAAGCCTATTTTTATTTCTATACTTCTTACAGACACTGAAATGTTGCAATCGGCCCGGTTACCGCTCGATTTATATCTTCAAGAAGAAGCCAAAGAAAAAAACATCGAAGTAGTTGGCTTAGAAACTTTTCAAGATCAAATTAAGGCATTCAACAGCATCCCTTTACAGCTACAAGCCGATATGCTTTACAACGACTTAAAAGATATTGAAGAAAATGGAGACATCACCGATGATCTAATACAATTGTATACTTCTGAAAACCTCGATAGCCTACACAAAGTAAGTTATGAGACTTATGGGGAAGATTTGGGGAAAATATTACTTACCAATAGAAATGAAAAAATGGCAACTAAGGTAGGTGAGATGGTGAGGGTTCAAAAAGTATTTGTGGCAATAGGAGCGGCTCACTTACCCGGGAAAGATGGAGTAATAGAACGCCTTCGGCAACAAGGCTTTAGTGTGAAACCCATCCAATAAAAAAAGGCACCAAGTTTTAAGCCTGATACCTTTTGTGCTCACGAGAAGATTCGAACTTCCACGGGATTGCTCCCACCACCCCCTCAAGATGGCGTGTCTACCAATTTCACCACGTGAGCATTTTAACTAGGGATGCAAAAATATAAAACTTCTCGAAAGAACAAGCTTTCGAGAAGTTTTATAAAAAAAATATTAATTTCCTTGTGCTTCGCCAATGCGTATAAGCTGAACTTCAAATATCAAAGCAGAATTAGGTTTTATTTTTGGGCCAGAGCCCCTTTCTCCATAAGCTAAATCAGAAGGTACATATAACTTCCATTTAGATCCAACTTTCATCATTTGTAGTGCTTCTGTCCATCCAGAAATTACCCCACTTACAGGGAAAGAAACGGGTTCGCCACGATCGACAGAACTATCGAACACAGTTCCGTCAATTAAAGTGCCGTGATAATGCGTAGTTACATTGTCTTGCAAAGTAGGCATTGGGCCCTCGCCTTCTTCTATTATTTCGTACTGTAAGCCACTTTCAGTAACCGTTACTCCCTCTTTTGTTTTATTTTTTTCAAGAAAAGCGATTCCTTCTTCTTTTACTATTGCAGCATCTTCTAAGGCTTTCTTTTGCGAGTACTGTTGCAATAATGGGAAAATACTGTCTTCCGCTACGAGTAAATCACCTTTTTTTAATTTATCTTTCACCCCTTGCATAAAAGCTTCTTGGTCGATATCGCTAAAGCTCTGATTTTCCATATTCATTGCTGTATATACCCCATAAGCATATCCAATTTTTTGTTCTTCGTTCTTCTCGACCTCAAGCTTTACGTCTGAACCTCCCTGCTGGCAAGCAGATAAACCAATAATTAGAGCTAGTGCCCACATCCAATTTTTAAATTGCATTACTATATTTTTTTGTTATAAAGTTTAAACCAAGGCAAAACTAGTAAATTATTTCTCTTCTGATTTATCTTCTTTCACTTCTTGGAAGTCAATATATTCTCCGCCGCTAAAAGGTTTTCTTTTGTAAGATTTTTTCTGCTCAAATTTCACATCTACATCTTCTGCTTTATTCTTGTTTTTTTTACCAAAAGTGAAAGTTTTAGCCTCTTCTTTTCCAGATAATAGGCGCACTATATAGAGGATATAATCGAAGAAGCGAGCAACCACAAAAATTAAAATCAGACAGATTATTATAAATTTTATCATACTTAAACATGATTACATAAAAAAACCTCACTATTTGTGCAAAAGTGAGGTTTTAAGAGCAAGGAAAAAAATTAATCTATTTCTTCTTCTTCGTTGATGTCTTCTGGT
>CAZFQW010000368.1:3228-4376 GCA_964521225.1 uncultured Roseobacteraceae bacterium | reverse complement strand
CAGAGCATAAGCACCGCCAAAAAGTAGTACTGCAAGCCCAATCGATAAAATAATATTTAATAAGATACTATGCTGAAAAAGTTTTGCCGCACGTTTTTTATGGTCGGGTTCGCCAAAAGTAGCTCCAGTAAGTGGGGTTAAACCGAAGGAAAATCCCATCCCGAAAATCATTACGATAATAAACACACTTAAAGACAGTGCTGCCGCAGCTAAAGAAACGGTATCTACATGTCCAATCATGGCATTATCAACAATGCCTGTAAGTGCCTGCCCCATTTGCGAGATAGTAATGGGCAAGGCAATTTTAAGGTTAAGGCGATAATGACTCCAGTATTTTTTTAATATCATGATGAGTAAAAGCTTATTGTTCAGCCCTTTGTTTAAGGTGTTACAAAGCAAGGTAAATTTGAATTAAAAAAGAGTTTTTTATAAAAAGAAAAAGTCTCATCTTAAAAGTTAAGGGAGGCTAAAGAATGCTTTAAGTAGCTAATTAATAAACAAACGACTATTTGTGGTATGAATAAAGATTAGCTAATCAGTAAATTTTAAATTACGAATAACGAATTATTAAAATGCTCATTTCGAGTACTTTACTTCATAAATAAATGATACTTAATTTCGTTTAAGAACTTATACTTTCAATAACAGTAATTAATAATTAGATTGTGTGTCAGTTAAGCGTTAGTGCTATTCTAAACTGAAATTTACATACTGATTTTCAGATAGTTATACCTTACCGCCCCATTGTACTAAATAAATGCACAGTTAATTATAGAAGCTTATTTAATTGCTACTCAAATATATAAATGGCTAAAAAAAAAATAGAATACGAAAAAGCTTTGGAAGAACTTCAGTTAATTCAGGAAGAACTTGAAAGTGGAGAAGTTTCGCTCTCTGAAATGAAAGTAAAGGTGGAAAGAGCCTCTTACTTGATTGCTCTTTGTAAAGAAACCCTCCGAAGCACCGAAGAGGGTTTAAAAAAATTAATGGAAGAAACCGAAAATTAAAGCGTAACTACTTTTGTTTCAATGCCCGCTACACTATTTAAAAGATACAAAGCACCTTGTCCGTATTTTTTTTGATATGTTTTTAATATATCAGTTGCTGCATTTTTATGCGAATCATCAATTAAAGTAATAATTCCCCCG
>CAZFQW010000368.1:0-3218 GCA_964521225.1 uncultured Roseobacteraceae bacterium | reverse complement strand
CGCCAAAGCCGCCCCCCATCATTCTTGCCCCATAGACCCCTTGCGTTTGTTGAGCGGTTAGGGCTAAGAAATCTAATTTTTCGCAACTCACTTCGTAATTTTTACTTAAGTCCCAGTGCCCTTCTGTTAGTAATTCGCCTACTTTTTTTAGATTTTGAGATACTAAAGCGGCTACCATTGTTTTTACTCTTTCGTTTTCTTTCTGAATATACTGAAGTCGTTTTTGATAAATAGGATATTCCGCTAAACACTCTAAATGAATTTCATTTAATTCCCTTATATTTTTGAAGGTTTTAAAATTATTTTTAATAATTTTAAAACCTTCTGCACAATCTTTCCTTCGCGAATTATAGCCGGTATTTGCCAAATTGTGTTTTACCTGAGAGTCAATAAATACCCAGTGCGCCCCCTCTATTTTATTAGGTATTAATTGAATACTAAAATCAAGGCAGTCTAACAATAAAGCATAATTTTTTTGGGACATTACAATCGCATATTGATCCATCATTCCCCCTTGCACACCTGTTCCGTTTTCTGCTTCAGAGGCTAGTCTTATCTGTTTTTCCTTGGGGATATGGAGTTGAAACAAGTCGTTCAACATCGCTATAAAACCACAAGTTATGGCAGATGAGGAAGATAGACCTGCCCCAATCGGAATATCACTCGCCAGCATGCACTGAAACCCTTTTAGTTGATACTGATATTTCTCTAGTACTTTTAAAGCCATTACGAAGTACCGAGTCCAATCAGAAGGATTTTTCTGTGGTAAATTATCTAATGTTATTTGGGTACTTTTTTCTAAATCAACCGATTCAATACATGCATAATTTTCTTTTGTTTTACCAGCTACAAAAACACAAAAGCGATTGATGGCAAAAGGTAATACCAGCCCATTGTTATAGTCGGTATGTTCGCCAATAATATTTGCCCTTCCGGGTGCTTTAACCAACAGTTGTGGTGCTGTATGAAAACGTGTTTCAAATAGTTTAAATAATTGTTGCTCCATTTATGGCAGTGTTTATCACTTGTAAGTAAATGTTCAATTACGAATGGCGAATTATTAAAACACTCATTTTAAGTGTTTTACCTCATAAATAAATGATACTTAATTTCGTTTGAGTACTTAGTATAATAAGATTTAAAAGTTTACTACCCTTTGGTTATCCAGTCAATCCATTGTGTTAAAAAGGATTTATTTCTGAGTTTTTCTTGGTTAGAAGGCTCGTTAAATTCTGAAATAGATTTTTTTCTTATATACTCTGTAAAACGGTATGCTTCGCTTGTGGGTAAATCTAGGTGGTCGAGTACCGAAACTAAAATTTCTATATTCGATTGTACCTCATCGGCAACAGTAACATCGGCACCATGCGCTCTGAGTACTTCGGCTTCTAAGGCAGTATGTACTCTGGTAATTACATAGGCATCGGGATTTACGTATTTAATTGCCTCTAAGCAATGGTCGGCATCGCTAATATGTGTGGAGGCTATTACTACTAAATTACAGGTTTGGATATGTGCATGGCGGAGTACTTCTTCGTTGGAGGCATCGCCATAAATTATTGGCTCGCCTCGTTTTCTTTCTATCGCTACTAGCTCAGGATCTTGCTCAATAATAATGTACGGAATACCCATTTTTTTTGCACCATACGCTAAGGTATGTGTGGTTAGGTTGTTCCCAACAATTACGATATGGTTCTTTAGCGAATCTGTTTGTACATTAAAAATGACGGCGTTTTGTGGCAGCCCTCCAAAGAAGGTTTTTATTTTTTGAGGGACTCTTTGACTGCTACTTAGCCAATTCATTAAAGGGTCCAAATAAAAAATTAAAATAGGCGATAAAATCATTGTAAAAATCGCCACTGCTAAAAAATATTGATAGATTTCAATAGGCATAATTCCTACATCTTCCCCCATTTTAGAAAGGATAAATGAGAACTCCCCTATTTGTGCAATTCCTATGGCTACTCCTAAAACTGTTTTAGGATTTCTATTTAAAAGAAGCGCTACTCCTACGCCTACGAGCGCTTTCAGAAAAATCACTAAAAGCGTGAAAGCTAAAATAATATGCCAGTTAAGTTTTAAGAAAATTAAATCGAGTAGCAGCCCTACTGAAATAAAAAATATACTTGTAAAGAGTTCTTTAAAATAGATTACTGCTCCTACAACTTGGTGGCTAAATCGCGATTCTGAAATAATGACTCCTGCTAAAAATGCCCCTAAGGCTAATGAAAGACCAATTAAATCGGTAATAAAAGCAATGATAAAGCAAATTGCTACTATGCTTACTACAAACAAATCTTTACTACGTGCTTTTACGATTTGGTATAAAATGTAAGGCATTACATATTTAGCCAATACATATACGAATACAAGTAAAATAATCAGCTTTACTAAAAGAATAGAAATTTCCCATGGCAGCCCAGAGATATCGCCACTTGCCAACATGGGTAAAATGAGCATCATAGGCACTACGGCAACATCCTGAAAAATAAGAATTGCCAATATAATTTGCCCATAAGGTTTATTTATATCGCCGCTTTCTTGTAGTAGTTTTAATACTATAGCCGTACTACTTAGGGCAAACAAAAAACCTATGAAAATGGCTATTGGCCAATTATCGTAAGAAGAAAAATAGGTGATTAAAGTAAATAAAATGATGGTTAAAATTACTTGAAGTGACCCCCCAATTAATACTGCTTTTTTTAAGCGAATAATGCTTGAAATTGAAAACTCTAAACCAATGGTAAAAAGCAATAGAATTACTCCTATTTCTGCTAATATTTCAACTTCTTTCTCTGGCGGGGCTATATATGCCGGTAAGAACTGGAGTAACGGACTCCCAATGTTTTCAGGTAGGTAAGCGAGATATTCGTGGATGTTTACTCCATTATTTCCGCAGATGGCCCCTGCAATTAAAAAACCAATTACAGAAGGCAAATTAAAGCGTTTCAATAGCAAAATGAGAAACACTGATATACCTAAAATAATTAATAATGAACTTATTATTGGAATATCTATACTTAGTAAAATCATACTATACATAATAAGAAAAATTGTGATGAGGGTAGTTTCTTTTGTATCGTAAGCATTTCTTTCCTTAGTGTGTTTTTAGCATTTAAATATGTTGTTAATAACTACATCTGAATATTTAATTTTAAGCCGATAGCCAAAGCGAGTAAACATGATAGTTTTCTCCCTACAATCGAGATGATAAAAAA
>CAZFQW010000367.1:0-4381 GCA_964521225.1 uncultured Roseobacteraceae bacterium | reverse complement strand
CTCCGTTGTAAAAATTTCTGTACAAATAGGTGTTAAACTCTTCGGTTGAAACAAGATTATTTTGAAACTCGATGTGTGTATCCGAAGCATCAAGCAGTCTAAATAAGGTATTTTCCGAAGGTGAGCACGAGCTGATAAAAAGGGGCAAAATTGCTACGGGAAGAAGATAAAAAAATCTGTACGCCTTCATTTCTTTGCTTTTATCTGCTTGTAAAATGTAAATCCGATTAGTTGGGTAAATATACCTCCCTTAAAGCAAAAGAAAGCAAGCGAACCAAATCGCCTGCTTTCTTTTAAAAAAGTTTAAGATGCTTTTTTTTAGTATCCTGGGTTCTGTGTCAGATTAGGATTCGCATCAATTTGTGGAAGCGGAATTGGGAATAAATTAACCGTAGAGCTTGAAACTGGTTTTTCCCACCACGCATCATTGTATTTTCCAAAGCGGATTAGGTCTGAACGTCTCCAACCTTCTGCAAACATTTCACGACCACGCTCTGCCAACAAGTTATCTGCTGTTAAACTTGTGAAGGGAGCCACCCCTGCCCTTGCACGTACTTGGTTCACTAACGATAACGCAACCGCCGAATTTCCTAAACGGAATTCAGCTTCGGCTTTCATTAACAACACATCAGCATAGCGGAAAACAGGGAAATCGTTACTTAAATTAGCGAGGTGTCCTTGTCTGAACTCAAATTTACCGATTCTTGCACCTTGTTGGCGCAATGCTCTTGTTAAGCTAAAGATTTCAGGTGTGAAGTTTAGTTGCGATCCATCAGGATCATCTGACTCCGCAGCATCATCAATTACAGGATCACCCGCCGATGTGAACTGTGGCCCCACAATAAAGTTATTGTCTTTTCTAGCGTCGCCATCTTCGTACGAATTATAGAATTCTTCTAAAGAACAGAATCCATTCCAAGGCTGCTCGTTTGAATTGAACGTTTGTTGGCTACCGTAGTGAAGCGTCATTTGAGGCATATTAAATCCTCCTGCAAATACCTCATCGTAAGGAATTACAAAGATAAACTCTGGAGAACCGCTATTCTCAGTAATAAAGTTATCGCTGTAGTTCGATGCAAGGCTAAATCTACCTGAATTGATAATTGCATCGCAAGCTGCAGAAGCTTTCGCCCATTGCTCAGTTCCTGTATATACACCAGCATTTAGGTATAATTTTGCCAACGTTGCTTGTACCGTATAGTAGTTAGCACGCGCATAGGCTGCCCCTCCCACATCTCTGGTAACCAAAGATGCCGCCGATAAAAGTTCTTGCTCTAAGAAACTATATACTTCTTGGCGAGAATTGCTTCTTGGAGAAGCGTCTGCATTGGCAAAGTCTGTAACGATTGGCACGTTACCGAATAAATCGAGCAACCAATAGTAATACAAACCTCTTAATGCTTTTAGCTCAGCAATAAAAGCATCGCTACTTTCAGAAGGGATTGACTCGAACTGAGCAATTAGCCTGTTACAAGTGTTCACGCCTCCAAAGCAAAAGTTCCAAGAATCGTTAATTGCTCCTTCGGTAGGTGTGTAAGCATGTGTGTGTAAGCGTCTCCAGTTACCACCGTCGTCCCAGTCGGCACCACGTGTCGGTACTACCATTTCGTCGGAAGGGACTTCCATAATTGCATGCACCTTGTTGTTATTAAGGTGACCATACAAACCTGTATATGCTGCGCCTAATGCAGACACAAACTCTGCGTCTGTCTTAAAGAAGTTCTCTGTTGTTACTTCGTTGAAGACTTCCTCGTCGAGGTTGGTACACGACAAGCTAAACGCCGTCATGAAAACCCCTAAAAAGGTTAATCTTCTGCTAAAATATTTTCTTTTCATAATTACTAAGAATTTTGAAATAAAGTTTTAATTAATATGATGTTGAAATTTGTTCGACACTTTTTACGATTTGTTTAAGCAGATTGATTAGAAACTGATGTTGACGCCAAACGTAAATGTACGTGTTCTAGCCCAAGTGTTTCTGCGATCAATACCAGGTGCTAAAAGGTCGCCACTACCATCTCCTTCTGGATCATCAATAAATCTTACTTCCGGATCAACCCCTTGGTAGTCTGTAATGTAGAATAAATTCTGACCAGAGAAATAGAATCTTGCATTAGATACTGGAGAGGTTTCGGGTAATTTCAGGGTATAGCCTAATGTAAGGTTATCCAATCTGATATATGATGCATCTTCAACGTGTAAGCTGCTAAAACGACCGGTGGTTTCTGTTAGTCTTTCATCGTAGAAATCCGTTTTAATTACGTTGTAAGTTGCTAATTGTGGCAACTCGTAGAAGGCACGGTAAGAGTTCACTAAGTCGTGCCCGAAAGCGCCTTTCAATAGGAAAGTCAAATCAAAATCACCAAAAGTAAAGTTGTTAGTGAAGCCCATTTCAAAATCTGGCAATCCGCTACCAATTACTTGGTCGTCTCTATCGTCAATTGCACCATCGCCATTTACGTCTTTAAACCTCCAAGAGCCATCTTCATTTAGGCCTTCGTAAACAGGCCCCCAAATTTGCCCAAATGGTTTACCTTCTTCTACTCTGATTAATGTTCTTTCATTCTGTCCGGGAGAACCTAGGTTAGAAATCAGCTGGAAACCTCCAAAGTCAAATTGATCGTTAGACAACGAATTTAACTCAATATTGAATGTTGAAAAGTTAATACCCGGTGTCCAAGAAAATTTACCATTATCAACGGCAGCATAACTAGCAGCAAACTCGAATCCTGTACTGGTGAACTCACCTACGTTTAACCAAGTTCTATCAGAAAAATTTGGTGGAACTGGCACCGTTGCAAAATAAATTAAATCTTTGGTAGTTCTTGAATACCAATCCATTGAACCCGACAACTTATTGTTAAGCAAGGTAAAGTCTAACCCAAAGTCAATTTCTGCTTTCGTTTCCCATTGTAAGTCAGGATTCTCGTTTCTAACAGGGCCAAAACTTGGTACAAACGCGCCATTGAAGAAGAAGTTGCCTTGTGCACCAAGTGTAGATTGCGACAATTTACTTTCTCCAGGAATTGATCCTGTTACACCGTAACTAGCACGGAACTTTAAGTTATCAACCGCAGGAATATCTACTAAGTTACTAATTGTAACCCCTGCACTAACCGCAGGGAATAAACCCCATTTGTTCCCTTCTCCAAATCGGGTAGAACCTTCTCTTCTTGCACTCGCTGAAAGGAAGTAAGTTCCTTGATAGTTTAAATTTACTCTACCGAAGAACCCGATTAGTTTGTAATTATCTTTGTAAGAGAACACCCCTGCTAAACCGTTTTGTACGTCGGTTGCTGCACCAATATTGTTATTGGTAAATGCATCGGTTAAGAATCCTCCTGCATTGGCACCAACTCCTTCAAACACAAACTCTTGGTAAGAATAACCACCTAATAGCGATAGGTTCAAATCGCCTAAAGTTTTATCATAACTTAAAGTACTCTCAAATAACTCGTTAAAATTCCTATCATTTCTTTTAGAAGCTACCCCTCTGCCATTTGAATTATAGAAAGAAGTTTTTGCGAAATAAGTACCTGTAAAGTTGTTTTCTCTTTGTTGCGCATATCGTACCGTTGCTCTTAACCCTTCAATAATGTCGTAGTCTGCTTGGAAAGCCAAGTTCAAACGGTCTTGTTGCCCCTCATTGATGTTTTGCTCAAGAATAGATACTGGGTTAAAATAATCGAACAATGGCTTTTCGAAATACCCACCAAATGGAGCAAACTCAGCATCGGTAGATTTAACGGGTGCAGTTGGGTTATAAACTGCGGCATAACGGAATACTTCGCTGAAACCAAAATCTTGGTTACGGCTTGTTGCCGCTAAGTTCATGTTAAAGGTTAATTTATCGTTTAATGCTTTTTGGGTAAGATTCAAACGCCCATTTAGCTGCGTAAATCCTGTATTAATTGCAGCGCCTTGAATATTTCTGTAATTGAAAGAGGCACGATATGTAGTTTTTTCGGTACCCCCAGATAAGCCTAAATTATGCACATGCGAGTAGGCTGTTCTCGAAATTTCGTCGAACCAATCGGTATCCGCTCCGAAATCTACGATATTGCTTCCTGGGCGACTTAAATATTCATCGCGGGTCATGACTGCGGGAGTCTTTGCAATTATTTCTGCGGAGCCATAAACATTATAATCTATTTTAGAGCGTCCCGCTTTGCCTTGTTTGGTGGTAATTAGGATTACCCCTGCAGAACCACGAGTACCATAGATAGCTGCCGCAGAACCGTCTTTCAAAATGTCTATGGTGGCAATGTCGCTAGGGTCAACGCTATTGAGTGCTGCCCCTACTACACCATCAACCACTATAAGTGGGCTAGAATTAGCTCCTACAGTTGATAAACCCCGCAAACGAATAGAAAAGCCTCCG
>CAZFQW010000366.1:0-4394 GCA_964521225.1 uncultured Roseobacteraceae bacterium | reverse complement strand
AGTTGGAAAAGGCTAACTACCAAAAACCAAGTTTGGGGACACACCCATGCCGTGATACAAGACCCCGTTGCTGCTAAGCTTATTTTTGTGGGTGCAGAAGACGGTTTGTATGTTACTATTGACGGTGGAAATAACTGGTCGAAATGGCAACATGGCTTCCCAACAGTGCCTACGGTCGATTTAAAAATCCACCCAAGAGAACACGATTTGGTGATTGGTACCTTCGGCAGAGCAGCTTATATTTTAGATGATATTCGTCCGTTGCGCGAGCTCGCCCAGCAAGGTACTGCCCTCATGGAAAAAGAATTGGTGGCTTTCGCTCCGCCAACTGCTTACCAAGCGTTCTATCTTCAGGCTGCGGGACTGCGCTTTGCTGCCGATGCTGAGTTTTATGGCGAAGACCGACCCGACGGTGCAATGCTTTCTTTCTACATAAAAAACGATGGCTCAGAGAAAAAAGAAGAAAAGAAAGAAGGCGAAGGGGTGATGGCAAAATCGACTAAGAAACAAAAGAAAAAAGGAAATGAAGGAAAAAGTGAAGGCAACGAAACTGCCGACGACGATAAAAAAGATGAAAAGGCGAAGAAAGACGGCAAGGTAAAGGTAGAAATTGTGGACGCTTCGGGGAAAGTAGTCCGTGCCTTCACTTACAAGGCAAAAAAGGGCATTAACCGTATGTACTGGAATATGCAAGAAACAGGTATTCGCTATCCGGGAAGCAGAAAACCTAAGCCCGATGACGATGCTCCGGGAAATGGCCCTGAGGTTTTACCGGGTACGTACCAAGTCAATTATTCGTATGCGGGCGAAACTGCCTCTGTTTCGTTGAATGTGGAAACAGACCCCCGCATGGAGATGTCGGCAGCCGATATAAAGGCGCATTACGATTTAATAAAAAGTTTTATGCCGAAGGTAGAAGTAGTAACCGCTGCCACCGACCGAATCCAAGAAGCAAGAGAAACCATGGCAATGGTTCAGAAACAAATGAGTGCAGCAGCGGATAGGAAGCCTCAAGCCGAAGATGATGCAGAAAAAGAGGATAGCCCAATGGCGAAGTTGAAAAAGATGCACAAAGAGATGGAAAAAGAATTAACGAAGGTGCGCGAAATGATTCTTTCGAAAGAGAAGGTGCAAGGTATTTATCGCAATCCGCAGATATTATCTTCAAGGGTTAGAAATGCAATGGGACTTGCTTCTACGCGTGGCACGGTAAATCAGAATCAAAAGAATTTGATGAACCAAGTAGAAGAAGAAATGAAAACCGTTTTAAAAGAGGTAAATAGTTTCTTCTCTAACGATTGGCCTAAATATTTAGAAGCCGTTGAAGCCTCTAAGGTATTAGAGTTTAAAACCTATGAGCCTTTGAAGGTTGAGTAGATGCTAATCTGATTTAAACAAAAAAGGGGGGTTCAAATTTGAATCCCCCTTTTTTATTGCTTTTGTGCGTTTTAAAATCTTGCTACCTGCTTAATTAAAAAACCTTCAATAGAGTATCGGCTAAATCTTTTTTAGCTACTAACTCTTGTTTGCCACTTTCCATGTTTTTCAGGGTTACTTGCTGCGATTCCATTTCGTCAGTACCGGCTAAAACGACGTATTTCACCCCTTTTTGGTTCGCATAATTCATCTGCTTTTTCAGCTTTGCAGTATCAGGATACATTTCTGCCTTCATCCCCTTATCTCTAAGCTGTTTTAGCAAAGGCAAGCAATAGTCTCTACCTGGTATATCAAATTGTACAAAAAGTACTTCGGTACTGGTGGTTGCCTCTTTAGGGAAAAGGTCAAGCTCTTCCATTACATCGTAGATACGATCAACTCCAAACGAAATGCCTACTCCTGACATCCCCTCTAAACCAAATACGCCTGTGAGGTCATCGTACCTTCCTCCTCCGCTGATACTTCCTATACTCACATTGTTTGCCTTTACTTCGAAAATTGCTCCCGTGTAATAGTTTAAACCTCGTGCAAGGGTAACATCAAAAGCAACTTTTGTGGTATCGATTCCTATTTTTTTGCAGGTTGAAAAAACTTCTTGCAGCTCGTCAATTCCTTTTAAACCTATTTCGGAATTGGCTAACTGCGTTTTCATTTTATCTAATAGTTCCGCTGCGCTTCCGGTATTCCCAAGAATAGGGTTTAACTGCGCTACCTGCTCTTCGGTAAAACCACGCTGAAGCAGTTCTTGGTTTACTTTTTCTTGACCTATTTTATCTAGTTTATCAATTGCTACACAAAAGTCATTTTGTTTTCCTTCTGCTCCAACGGCTTCGGCAATGCCTGCTAGTACCTTTCTATTGTTTAGTTTGATTGTATAATCGGTAATATTTAGTTGCGTAAACGCTTCTGTTAACATCCCTATAATCTCTGCTTCGCATAGCAAAGAATCGGTTCCCACTACATCGGCATCGCATTGGAAAAACTCACGATAGCGCCCTTTTTGTGGTCGGTCTGCCCGCCAAACTGGCTGAATCTGATAGCGTTTGAAAGGGAAAGTGAGTGTTCCTCTGTTCATTACCACATAACGAGCGAATGGTACAGTTAAATCGTAACGAAGTCCCTTTTCAGCTATTTTTACGGTGAGTTGCTTTGCCCCTGCTTGGTAATCTTCTACCGAGGATTTATTCAAGAAATCTCCTGAGTTTAAAATTTTGAATAACAGTTGGTCGCCTTCATCGCCATACTTTCCTGTAAGTACTGAAAGGTTCTCCATTGTAGGTGTTTCTAACGGTTGAAAACCATATTTTTCAAAAATACTTCTAATATTCTGAAAAATGAATTGGCGTTTTTGCATTTGCTCGTGGCCAAAATCGCGTGTTCCTTTTGGTATTGTTGGTTTCTGTGCTGCCATCAGACTCATTTAAATTAGAGTGCAAAAGTAGGAAAGGGAGTGGAAAAAAGATAATACAGTTTATGCTTAGAGTTCAAACATACTTATTTGCAAATTCTAAAGCCCTTTCTTCGGCATAAGTAAATTCCTGTCCTTTTATTTCAAAACCTGTATGCCCTCCATTTTTAGGTATTTCTAAAAAAAGCATTTTGTTCTTCCTAGCGATTTCTTTCGGGTAGCAAAGGCCTGCTAAAAATGGGTCATTTTCTGCATTTAATAGCAAAGTGGGGGTTGCTATAAAAGGCAACTTTACTTTACAACCTGCTTTTATATAAAAATCTTCGGCACTTTTAAAACCATGTAAAGGTGCTGTGTAATGCTCATCGAACAACCTACAAGATTTAATTTTGTATTTTTCCATAGCTTCCATGGAGATATGCTCGGGCATTGTTTTCGATTTTGCTTCCACTTTTTCTTTCAGCTTGCTAAAAAAACGTTTGTTATAAAAATGCTTTGTTGGCTTTTCTAACTCGTAGGCGCAGCGTTGTAAGTCGCATGGCACAGAAACTGCCACACCCGCCTTTATCCTATTATCTCCTTGAGGATTCTCCCCTAAATAGCGGCAGGTTAAGTTCCCCCCTAAACTGAAGCCTACTAGAACTAGAGAGGCGATTTGCGGATTTAGCTTAAAAACTTCTTCAATTACAAAAGCTAAATCGGGTGTATCGGCATGGTGGTAAAAGCGAGGTAATAAATTCATTTCGCCACTGCAACTCCTGTAATTCCAAGCAAACACATCCCATCGATTCTGATTAAAAATCTTAACTACTCCTTTCACATAATGCCGTCCAGTATTTCCTTCAAGCCCATGGGAAATTAAAACTGCCTTGTCTCTACCCGTATTTTGTTTAGAAATATCTAAGTCAATAAAATCGTTGTCGGGAGTGTTTAGTCTTTTCCGTGAATAGGCTACGCCACTAACCTCTCTAAAAAAACTTGGAATAATTGTTTGGAAATGACCGTTAATTTGTCGGTAGGGAGAACGAAATTTTTTACTCGCTATAATAGGCATGATTTGGCAGTTTAGCATATAATTATATTGACTAATATTACAAGCATACAAAAGTATAAGATTGATGAAGGATATTTTAATAATTAATGGGCCAAACCTGAATTTGTTGGGTAAAAGGGAACCCAAAATTTACGGAACTCAAAGTTTCGAGGATTATTTTTTTCGGTTGAAGGAGAAATTTAAGCACAGTGTAAATTTAACGTATTTCCAATCGAACCACGAAGGTGCTCTTATTGATAAGCTCCACGAAGTTGGTTTTAGCGAGGTGGCTATTGTACTAAATGCAGGGGCTTATACACACACTTCGCTAGCCATTGCCGATGCCATTGCAGGGGTTATCTCTCCCGTAATCGAAGTTCATATTTCTAATATACATGCAAGAGAAAAATTTCGGCACCACAGTTATCTTAGTAAAGAGTGTTCAGGGGTTATTGTAGGCTTTGGATTACTAGGATACGATTTGGCGATACAATCTATCGTAGAGAAGGGGCAAAA
>CAZFQW010000365.1:0-4394 GCA_964521225.1 uncultured Roseobacteraceae bacterium | reverse complement strand
TTATCGTCAGGGGTATTGAATACATAGTGCAACGCAACCGTAGTTTCTACTACTCCTAAACTTGCGCCGAAATGCCCTCCGTAAACGGATACATTATCGATAATAAATTGCCTTAATTCCTTACAAACATTGTGTAACTCCGACTGAGGTAATTTTCTTAAATCGTCGGGGAAATCAATATTGGCAATAAGTTTTCCGGGCTGAATCAACATGAGTTATTATAAATAAGAAGTAGTGAAAATCTTTGAAAAAGTTACTTGGTATTAAACCTGAGCATTAATTGATTTGATTGAAGTGTAAACGCCTCTGCTAAAGTAAATGTTTTTAGAACCAAAGTCTAGTCCTTATAAATTTTGGACTTTAGTGCCTTCGTTACTAATTTAAAAGGCTACATTTATGAGGCTTTAATCACAAAAAGTAAAGTTTGTCTATAAAAAAATACATTTAGTCAAAACTTTAATCTGATGACGAAAAACACTCATTTTTACTAAACCTAACCCATTTGCTGTTTATAGCGTCAATATTTACATTTGGCGGCTCTGGTGCCAGCCAACAAAAAGAGATAGTTATAGAGCACCATCAAGTTACTACCGAAAACTACTTGGTATCTTTAGAAAAGAGTGAGAACACTAATGGCAAAGGTGTATCTTCTAGGATAAACGCACCTTCACAACCCGATTTTTTTACCTTTGATGGGTACACCATAGAGGGAATTTTGCAATTGCTTTTAGAGGATGATAGCTATAAATAGATGTTCAGTTTCCTAAAGAAAAATTCAAATTTCGTTTAGATATACTGAATGATAATTTAACAAAAAAAGGAGCTTCGGTTGCTTTCATGAATCGTTTTGCTGAAGATTATAAAGTTGAAGTAGACTCTACAGATATTCAGGCGGCACAAATTGTAATCGATGGCATTAGCCAAGAAATGTTAGGAGAACTCACAGCAACTGATACAACCCTTTTTGGTGTAGTACCTAAGGTGGATAACAATGAGTTGAGCATTTATCAGCAGAACCTATCTTCCATCTCTAATACTATTTCCGATTATTCTGCCAAGATAATATATGTTGGAAACGATGCCACTCTTTACACTATTAAGAAACTAGTTACCAAAGACGATATAAATACTATTGCTGAATTTCTTAATTCGGCTGGAATTACTAGCACGATTGAAAGCTACTCGCTTATAAAAGTATAGTTTAAGGCAATTTTTCTTTTGAAATGTGCTAAAATACTTACAACTGAAATTTTTGTCTTTTGCAGGAAGTTTTCTATTTCTTAAAAAAAATCATGGCTTAACCCTCTGTATTTTCTGCAATAATGGGAGACACCGTAGTTACTTTAAAACGATTACCTTCCTCTGTAACAAGGCGTGCCGCAGTTACAGTTACTGATATTATTTCTCCTGTTTTTCGCATTACTTTCCAAGTGCCTGCAGTTTCTGGGTGTCCGTCTAAAAACTTCGTATGTAACTCGGCAACCTGCTCTCTCTCCTTTTCGGGTACTACAATGGTGAAATGCTGCCCAATTACTTCTTCCATTTCGTAACCATAAATGTCGCAATAAGCCTGGTTTACTTTTACAAATTTCCCATCCTTATTCGTAACACAAATACCAACATCAACCACATTAAAAATAGAATTAATGAGTTGCTCTTGTTCGGCGAGGTTTGTTTCAACATTTTTTTGGTCGGTAATATCCAAGCTGCTGTAAGAAACTATTTCAACGTTGTTGTCTGCATTTTTAACTGGTGTGAAATTGTAACGTAACCACCTTTTTTCTCCTTTTACAGTAGAAACTGTTTTCTCTCCTTCTACACGTTCGCCATTTAATGCCCTATTAAATTCGTTATGGAAGCGTTCTAACTCATTTGCGTGATTAAAATCAATGATAGAATCGCCTGAATTCATATCTTTTTGGAAAAGTAGTGCCGATTTCAGCTTTGCTTTTTGGTTCAAAGAAATAATGCGATAATCTTTATTGATTAGTACGAATGCTTGGAGTGTATTCTCGAGCAGAGCATTAGCATTAGCCTCAGATGATTTGATTACAATTGCTTGTTTTTCAATTTCTTCAGTTGCTGCTTTTAACTCCGAATAGGCAATTTGTAACTCTTCGTTGGTCGATTGCAGCTCTTCGTTTGAAGTTTCTAACTCTTCGTTTGAAGATTGTAGCTCTTCGTTTGAAGACTGTAGTTCTTCGTTTAAAGACTGTAACTCTTCGTTGGTAGTTTCTAGTTCTTCTACGAAAGTCTGAAGGTGCTCTTTTGTGCCTGCTAGTTCGTGTTCAAGCTCTACAATCCTCGGATTTTCGTGGTTATTTTTATCAACATCAGCAGCAGAAATTAACTCATTCGGAATATCTATTTTTTCGAATACTACTACATAAATCCCATTTCTGGGGTCTGTATATAGCAATGGCCTACAAGAAACCCTTATATAGAAACCTTCATTGTTGTGTCTTATTCTTTTAATTTCTCCTTTTACATTGATGTTATCTTTGATCGATTTGTTGGTAACTGAACGCAACTCAATTTGTAAATCTCTGATGGCTAGTTTCAGCAGGTTGGAGTTCATGACTCCTGCTTTTATTTCGAGAAACTGGCGAACATCCCCATTTACTTCAAGGATATCTAAGGTGTCGTTCATAATTACATAAGGGTGCTCAAATGTATTGTAAAGTGTTTCCTTCACCATATCTGATAGCGACGGTGCAACTGTCTTTTTATCAATATTCTGGGGAATATTTGCCATAGAATATGTTTTAGGCTTGAAGGCAGAAAAGCGAATGGCATTAAAATTATTCCCTCTTTTTCGTTGAAATATCTTGTGTTTCCCTTCAGAAGTTGAAAATAGATCTGTGAACTGCCCTACTGTTTCTGATCTGCCCAAAAATAAAAATCCATCGAGGTTGAGCGCATAATGGAAAATAGGGATTACATGTTTCTGCAAGTTTTGCCCAAAATAAATCAGCAGATTTCTACAGCTAATCAAATCGAGTTTTAAGAAAGGGGGATTATTGGTAACATCGTGTTTTGAAAATAATATTAATTGCCTGATAGATTTTATTATTTCGAACTTATCGCCTTTTTTGAGCATATAAGTGTGCTTAATTTCTTCAGGAACATTTTCAACAACTTCTTTAGGGTAAATTCCTTTACGGGCGGTATTTATCGCTTGTTCATCTATATCGGTTGCGAAAATCTGTACATTAAAATCTGCAATTTTACTTCCTAAAAGTTTTACTAAAAGAATAGCGATAGAATAGGCTTCTTCTCCTGTTGCGCAACCCGTAGTCCAAATTCTTATAGGATCTCCGAGTTTTTTAGAGGCAATTATTTTAGATAGATGAACTTCTAAACTCCTGAAAGCATCTAAATCTCTGAAGAAAGAAGTTACGCCAATTAAAAGAGTATTAAACAGTTTATCTAACTCATCGTGGTTTTTAGAAATATGCTCTAGGTACTGATTAATATCCACAATTTTAAGCTCTACCATCCTTTTTTCTAACCTTCTGCAAATGGTAGAGGGCTTGTAATTAGAAAAGTCGGTACCTGTTCTTTTTGAAAGCAGCTTAAGCACTTGATCGAGGGTACTGCTCTCGTTATCTAACACCTTCTTAGTGATTTGAGAATTGGGATGCTTAAAAATTTCTTCAAGCTCTTCCCCAATTTTATCTGGCGAAAGTACTAAATCTATCTGCCCTGTTTCAATGGCTGAAATGGGCATTCCGTCGTATTTAGCAGTGTGCGGTTCTTGGGCAATAGTTATTCCGCCTGTTGCTTTAATTGCCTTAACGCCTTTGGCGCCATCCGAACCAGTTCCCGAAAGGATAATTCCAATTGCTTTTTCTCTTTTTTCTTCTGCTAATGAGGCAAAGAAAATATCAACTGAAGGCTTAGGGCCCATTTGTTTAGTAGGCTTTGAAAGCTGTAAGTATCCTTTGCTAATTACAATTTCGCTATCGGGTGGAGTAATATAAATTGTACCCGCTTTAATGTGCTGATGGTTTTTAGCTTCTACTACTTCTAAAGATGTTTGCCTACTCAGCAACTGTACAAGCATGCTTTTATAGGTTGGGCTTAAGTGCTGGGCAATAATGATGGAGATACCCTCTAAGTTTTCTGAAAGATGTGAAACAAACTCTTGTAACGCCTCTAACCCTCCTGCTGAAGCACCTACACCAACCACTTGTAAATCTTCGTAGCTTTGTTTTTCCTTGCTTGTGTTCATCTTTTAGATGGTAAGTAAATGTTCAATTTTAAATTTTGACCAACAAATTGATAAAGTACTCATTTATAGTACTTTAATTTATCAATAAATTATACTTAATTTCGTTTAAGTACTTGTTCAGAATTAAATATAACTTATTTTTGGGCCCAAAAGATGGGTC
>CAZFQW010000364.1:0-4408 GCA_964521225.1 uncultured Roseobacteraceae bacterium | reverse complement strand
CTCCCCAAGGCATTTCCCATGTTTCATTAAAAGAGGTGGTTTCGGTAGTTAATACCTCAAAATGGTCTTTAAATCTGGTCTGATTTTTAAATTCAAATCCTAATGCCGAAGTATCAACCACTACCGAATTTTGATGTTTTACTAAATAGGCGGGGATTTTTTCTTTTCCAATTAATTGAAAGGAAACAGAAATATTTTTGGAAGGAGAATCTACCGAAATATCTTCCACCTCATCTAGCGACTCAATTGCAGCTTGTTCGCAAGCTTGCACAATTAGGAAACTTCCCAAGAATACATATTTCAATATTTTTTTTATTTCCATTTTTTAGTTCTTTAAGAAGGTATAATTCCGTTGTTTAAATGTAATCAGAACATTGAGAAGATAGAAGGAAATTAGCGAAGTAACGCGTTGGAAACAAACTTAAAAATACCTGATTAGTTATCTATTAAAACAACCAAAAAATAGACTATATCAATGGAAAAACATTTTTCCCACTTAAATAAGAAAGGCGACCCCACAATGGTCGATGTATCGGCAAAAGAAATTACGGAGCGGATGGCCACCGCACGTTCATTGGTTATTTTAGACGCAGAGATTATTGCTCGCTTAGAAAACGATGAAATCCACACTAAAAAAGGGCCTGTGTTTCAAACTGCCATCTTAGCCGGAATTATGGCAGCAAAAAAAACGAGCGATTTAATTCCGCTTTGTCATCCTCTGGGCTTAGATAAATGCACCATCGATATTAAAATCAATGCGCAAAAAGAGGTTGAAATTTTTTGTACAGCAAAGCTAAAAGCCAAAACAGGGGTAGAAATGGAGGCACTCACAGGGGCAAGTGTAGCTGCATTAACTATTTACGATATGTGCAAAGGTTTTTCGCATAATATTGAGATTAGAGAAACAAAATTAATGGAGAAAACAGGAGGAAAAAATGACTTTAAAAGGGCATAAAAAACACGCAAACATCAGCAAACCATTAGGGGGGGGAATTCATAAAAACGAATTCGCTATTATGGGTGCTCCCTGCGGTGTTATTCAGCAATTAAGTAATAAAATAGCATCGCAATTAAATCAATATAAAGTAGGTTATATCGATGCCGAGCATGGCAATGGAGAACCCAAAGATATTTACACGCAGACCTATACCGATAAAATCAGTTTCCATCAGCTTAACTTCGATTCTAACTATGTAGAGTATGAGTTTAGGCAAATTTTCAATAATTCTGATTTGGTTTTGGTGAATGGTAACCACTTTAAAGCGCAGCAGCAGATTGTAGTTATCAACACAAAAAAGAAGGAATCGCTGCAAAGAAAATTAGACCGATTAAGCGGCGTTTCATTTTTTATTTTGGATGAAGGCGAGGAAATTCTGCACGAATATTTAACCGAGTATAACCCCAATTTTACCCAATTACCTATCTATTTAATTAACGATATAGAAGGAATTTCAAACGCAATAAAAAAAATAGTAACCGAAAATATTCCGCCCATTAAGGGTTTAGTATTAGCCGGTGGAAAAAGCATGCGCATGGGGTACGATAAAAGCGTAATTAGCTACCATGGCAAACCGCAACGTGAATACATGGCTGAACTGATTGATAATTTCTGCGAAGAAACCTACCTTTCTATGAGTAGCAATGGCCACGAAACTAATTTCCCCATTTTAGTAGATAGCTTTAGCGATTTAGGACCTTTCGGAGGGATTCTTTCCGCTTTTAGGCAAGACCCTAATGCGGCTTGGTTAGTAGTTGCCACCGATATTCCGTTGTTAGATCAAGAAACCCTAGCTTTTCTGGTTGATAACAGAAACCCTTCAAAAACAGCGACTTGCTTCCACAACCCAGACACAAATTTCCCTGAGCCTTTAATTACATTATGGGAACCGAGGGCGTACCCTCGCTTGCTTCACTTTTTAAGTGTGGGCTACTCCTGCCCAAGAAAAGCACTCATTAATAGTGAAATAGAAGAGTTGATACTTGAGCGAACCGAAGTGCTAGAAAATGCCAACACGCCCGAAGAAATGACGGCAATACTTTCAAAAATAAATGGATAAAGTAAGCGCAATTGTTCTCGCCGCAGGGCTTTCACGTAGGATGGGAGAAGAAAATAAGCTTTTCCTCGCTTTTAAAGGGAAGCCTTTGGTGGCATGGGTAATTGAAAAAATCAGCCAAAGCAAAGCCGATGAAATAATTATTGTTACGAGCGAATTATCTAAAAAACTAGCTGGTTTTGCTAATGATAAAATTAAAGTGGTTAACAATCCCGATTACAAAATAGGGATGACCACTTCCATCCAAAAAGGAATTTTAGCAACTTCGGAAAGCAGTATAGGATACATGATTTGCCTAGGCGACCAACCCCTTATTGAAATTGCCGACTACAATAAAATCATAGATTCTTTTAAAAGTTTGTATCTAAATAATCCTAATTTAATAAGCGTCCCTTTTTTTGATGAAAAGAAAGGAAACCCTGTAGTTTTTTCTTCTTTTTATAAAAAAGAGATTTTAGCACATAAAGCCCCCGAAGGTTGTAAAGAGGTAATTCAACAACACAAATCTCATATTCAAAAAATACATTTAAATACGCCTTTTATTTTACAAGATGTGGATACTAAAGAAGACTATCAAAAATTGGTAAATAAGTAAATGTTACTATTCTGCATGGTGCGAATTAGGAATTAAAAAACTTATTAAAATCAAAGATGCCATCCATATTCCGGGGGCACTCACAACTTAATACGACCCTGTAATCGGTATAATCACTTACAATTCGCTTCGATTAATTCATTAACTTCTTCCCCATAAGAAGCCTTAAAATAGAGTTCTTTGGCTTTATTGAAATTTTCACAGGCTATCTTTTTATCTCCTTGTTTCAAATAAATTAAACCGATATTTCGGTAGGCAAAAGCATTGGATTGATATAACTTTAGCGACTGATTAATTAAGGACATTCCCTGCTCAACCTTACCTGACATCCCTAACGAAAACCCATAGTTATTAAGCGTAACGGCATCTCTGCTATCAATAATTAATGCTTTTTGGAGCAATTCGTTGGCTTCTTGGTATTTCTCTTGTTTTGCCTTTATCAATCCTAAATTATTTAAAGCAGGTGTGTAGGTATCATCTTTCGCTAACACTTCTTGTAAAACTTCCTCTGCCTTGGCGGTTTGCCCTTGTTCGTTATAAACCACTGACATGTTTACCCATGCGCTCAAATCGTCGGGTTTTAATTCAATGGCATTGCTGTAGTCAGTGAGTGCTTTTTCGTATTGTTGCATTCGGCTATATGCCGAAGCCCTATCTGAAAGGGCATTAAACATTTTATCAAAATCAAAAGAGTTTAATAACACATTGCTAAAATCTTGGACAGCCAATTCATATTTCTGGTGGATAGTGTTCAGTAGCCCCCTAGAAGCATGAGTATCGGCACTGCTTGGCGATATTTCCAAGGCTTTATCTAGCAACTGAATTGCCTCTGCATAAACGGCGGGGTCGGTAATGGGGAGTTTTTCACCCCCTGCATAACCAGAATTAAATATCGCTTCTGCCTTTATTACATATAAATAGGGTAAGTTAGGATACTTAACAATGGCAGAGTCGTAGTAGGTAATTGCTTGGGTATAATTACCGTTTTCATAGGATTTTAAGCCTCCTATAATTAAAGAATCGAGGAATTGGGCTTGCGTACCAAATCCGAAAAACATGAAGCATAAAAAAAGAAATATTATTTTTTTCATTTAATTAAATATTGATAATCGTATAAAATATTGGCTCATACCCCCTTACATTTCGATTTATAAAAATACAAACCGAGGCAACTACGTCATAATCAGCGTTTGCTTGGCAAGCTGCTATAAAATATTCAGTAGTTATGATATTGATTGGTGAGCCTGGGTTAAAACCTGTTAATCAATAATTTAACTAAAAACTTACCTGTTTTTACCACGGCAGTTGCTGCCACTTTGGTATTTAAAATAAAAAACTACCGATTTAAAGCAAATATGGGGAAGAACGGCTTACATCAATATGTAAACCTGATTAAGGTCAAAAAGTATGAAAAAAAATAAAATTATTTTTAAATATCGGCTCGATTGCCTCAATCATCCATGATTAATCTCCTTAAAAAACAATGATTAATTTTATTTGGCAACTTATTAAGAGCATTAAACTACGCTTCGTTATTTTTATCTAAAAAGATAAAGTTAGGTAGTTTACCTTTGTAAGGTAAAAACGGTAGATGAGCTTTACTTTAATACCATTAAATTTATCTAAATAAATTACAAATTAGCGAACATGAAATATAAATCTCTTTCACTGCTAATAGCAATAGTCAGTTTACTATGTTTTTCTTCTTGTAAACCACAGCCAGAAGACCCCGCCTTATTAGAGGGTTCATGGGTTGGTT
>CAZFQW010000363.1:0-4415 GCA_964521225.1 uncultured Roseobacteraceae bacterium | reverse complement strand
GCCCTGTCTTTTGATGCATTTCAGGATATAGTGGTGCCCCGAACATTTCGGCATGAACGGCTTCTAAGAGGTAATCTAAATTAGGTTCATTTAAAAAGTTTTCAGGAGGAACAAAATTCCCTCCCACATCATCAATTGTCATCTTATTAATTAAGATGATATCGCTTTTTCTTAAGTACTCCACTAAGCTAAAGTTTCAAATGTTTTTTTGAATCTCGTGAAATCTCTATTTACAATTTTCTTTATTTTCTTTTCTCTTTCTTGCTCAGAAACTTCTTCTTCAATAATTTCTTGAATAATTTCTTTCAAAATCTCATCTTCTCTAAGGACTTTTTTTAAAACACCTTTAAGTTCTTTTTTCTCTTCTATAGACATGATTCTATCGTTTTCTTTTTCAATTAAACATACAACACATTTTTCTATCAAAAAGTGTTAGAAAGTACTTCCTTTTAACTGTAAGCCTAACTTCTCATCAAACCCGAATAACAAATTCATATTTTGTACGGCTTGCCCCGAGGCTCCTTTTAAAAGGTTATCAATAATACTAGTGATAAGCAGTTGCTTACCATGTTTTTCTATGCTGATTAAACATTTTGACGTATTGACCACTTCCTTCAAGCTCAAAGGTCTATCGGTTATAAAAGTGAGTGCAGCGTCTTTATAATACGCATGATAGAGTTGAAGCGCTTCTTCCAGTGATAAGTCAGATTCAGTATAAGCTGTGGCAAAAATTCCCCTTGCAAAATCTCCTCGCATAGGAATGAAATTGAGTTCTACCACCCCTCCTTGCTTTTCTTTAAGTGTTTGTTGGATTTCATCGAGGTGCTGATGGGTAAATGGCTTGTAGAACGAAATATTGTTGTTCCGCCAAGTAAAATGGGTAGTAGCAGTTGCCGCTTGCCCTGCCCCCGTAGAACCCGTAGTCGCATTGATGTGCGCGGGGTTTGTTAACTGACCCGCTGCTGCCAAAGGAAGCAGCGCCAATTGAATTGCCGTGGCAAAACAACCCGGATTGGCAATGTATTTTGCATATTGAATGGATGATTTATACGCTTCGGGCAAGCCATACACAAACTTTTCTCCCTTCCAATCGGCATCTGCTGCTAGGCGAAAATCTCTTCCTAAATCAATTATCTTCGTTTTTTTTGGGAGAAGATTCCCTTCTAAAAAAGCCCTGGCTTTCCCATGCCCACTGCATAAAAATAGCACATCTAAATCTTGGTTAGGGAGTGCTTTTTCAAATTTCAAAGTAGTTTCCCCAAGCAAATCTTTATGTACCACATGCACAAACTCGTTCGCATGGCTATTACTTAAGATAGAAGTAATTTCTACAGCTGGATGATACAATAATATTCTAATGAGTTCGCCCGCTGCATAGCCAGCACCTCCTACAATTCCTACTTTTATCATTTAAATCCCTCTTTTTTTATGGTTTTTCATTCACTGCGTGGAAAATTCTGAGTTGATTTGCCAAAATTTTGGTGAAGCCTTTTACATCTTCTCCCGACCATGCGTTGTTCATTTCGCCATAATCGCCAAATTTAGAACTCATTAAATCGTGTAGCGACTCTATGCCCTCCACTTCGTAGCGGTAAGGATGGAGTTTTAGGAAAACGGTTCCGCTTACGTTGCCCTGCGTGCTTTCCAAAAAGGCTTCTACATTGCGCATAACGGGGTCGAGGTACTGCCCTTCGTGGAGCATCATACCGTACCAATTACCCATTTGTTCTTTCCAATAGAGTTGCCATTTAGTGAGCGTGTGCTTCTCTAAAGCATGATGCGCTTTCAAAATAAGCACTGGTGCGGCAGCTTCAAAACCCACTCTTCCTTTTATGCCGATAATGGTATCGCCTACATGAATATCTCGCCCAATTCCATAAACGGAAGCCATTTTTTCTAAAGATTGAATGCTTTTTACAGGGCCTAAGATTTCTCCATCAACCCCTACGAACTCCCCTTTTTCAAAATGGAGTGTTACCTTTTTTGGTTCAGTAGCCGTTCGCTGAGTGGGGTATGCCGATTCGGGCAAAGCTTGGTGCGAAGTTAAGGTTTCAGCACCGCCAACACTTGTTCCCCATAAACCTTTGTTAATAGAATATTGCGCTTTTTCCCAGTTCATTTCAACGCCATGCCCTTTTAAGTACTCAATTTCTGTTTGGCGAGAAAGCTGTTGGTCGCGAATGGGAGTAATAATTTCCGCTTCGGGCACAAGGATATTGAATACCAAATCGAAACGAACTTGGTCGTTTCCTGCGCCTGTACTTCCGTGGGCAATATGCTTTGCCCCTACTTTGTTGGCATAATTAGCAATTTCCAATGCCTGAAAAACACGCTCTGCACTTACCGAAAGCGGATAGGTTTGATAGCGAAGCACATTACCGTATACCAAGAAACGAACGGCTTTCTCGTAAAAAGTTTGGGTGGCATCTATGTTAGTATGCTTGGTTACTCCCAAATTATAGGCTTTTCGTTCAACTTCTTTGAGTTCTTCGTCGTCGAAGCCTCCTGTGTTAACCAATACAGAATGTACTTCAAAGTTCTTTTCGTGCTTTAAATATTTCACACAATAAGAGGTATCTAAACCTCCACTAAAAGCTAATACTACTATGTTATTCATGCGGATTCCGTTATTTTTTTCTCAGTTATTTTTTTTTGAAAGAATTTGATAAAGCGCTGCCAGCGTTTTTCTTTTTCTACAGGCTTGGTTGCAATTGCAATGTGCTTTTCAGGGTCGAAAAGCATTCCGGTACAAAGGCAGTGGGCGCGTTCTGTTCTGTTGAGGATGTCATAGTTTTTACAACTTGCACACCCTTTCCAAAACTGCTCGTCGGTTGTGAGTTCAGAGAAAGTAACGGGCCGATAGCCCAAATCGGCATTAATTTTCATGACTGCTAGGCTCGTGGTAATCCCAAAGATTTTCGATTCGGGGTAGTGTTTCTGAGATAGCTCAAATACTTTTTGTTTGATTGAACGGGCAAGCCCTGTTTTTCTGAAATCAGAACTTACAATAAGCCCCGAATTAGCAACATACTTCCCATGTCCCCACGATTCTATATAACAAAAGCCTGCTAATTGTTCACCTTTAAGGGCAATTACCGCTTTACCATCGCGAATTTTCCCTTCTATATATACAGGTTCCCTTTTGGCGATTCCGGTGCCACGTTCTCTGGCAGCATTCGCCATCATTTCGCAAATGTTTTCTGCATATTTTAAATGCGTAGCACTCGCTTCTAAAATTTGAAATTCCATAAATTTAAAATAAATATAAGATGGAAGAAGAAAATAAATAAATGCGGGTAAGGAGAGTGAATAAACATTCACCAGCCCTAAAAGGGTTATATGCAGGCCAAACAGGCCCTATATCGCCTAGTGGTTAGGCATGACGTATTGCGTGTGCGATATGTAGTTTGATTACTCATTTTCAACGCAAACATAGAAAGTTCTTTTAAATGAGGCAAATAGTTTGGTCGGAAGTTTCTTCAATTACTCGGTATTGATACAAAATTAGTTTAACATAAATCGAAAGGCGATTTTCAAGAAGGGATGGTGTTCTGAAAGTAAATATGGATTTTTTATTGAATGCTATAACGGCATGGTAAGTTACCCTATTTTCACGCCCATCACCAAAATATCATCCAATTGCCGTTCATTCCCTTGTTGCATCCAATCGTCAATTATTTGGGCAAGAATTTCTCGCTGCTCTGGCATTTCTTTTAGGTGTATCTGCAAAAATTGCAAACGTGAGTGACTGCTGCTTGGGCTTCTTGTTGTTTTTATTTTGTAATTGTTTGCCGAAAGAACCCTTCAAATTCATAAATTTGTCAAATAAAAATGGAAGCAAGAAAACAAATCATTTATTTAGATAATAACGCAACCACCCAAATTGATAAAAGGGTCTTGAATGCGATGATGCCCTTTCTTACCCATGAGTTTGCAAATGCTAACAGTACTCATCAATTTGGTGTCCATGCTAACGAAGCTGCCAAGTCTGCTAGAGTTCAAGTGTCAGCGTTAATTGGTGCAGAAGCACACGAAATTGTTTTTACAAGTGGGGCAACCGAAGCGATAAACCTTGCTATAAAAGGTGTTGCTGAAAATTACCAGTCAAAAGGCAAACATATTGTAACGGTGACAACTGAACATAGTGCTGTTTTAGATACGTGTAAATACTTACAAACTAAAGGTTTCGAAGTTACTTACCTATCTATAAAGACAGATGGTTTGATTGATTTGGAAGAACTCGAAACTGTCTTGCGTGATGATACCATTTTAGTGTCTGTCATGCTTGCCAACAATGAAACGGGTGTTATACAACCAATAAAAGAAATTGCTGAACTGTCGCATAATTTAGGGGCGTTGTTCATGTCTGATGCCACACAAGCGGTAAGCGCGCTGCGCCGCCGTATGATCGACGA
>CAZFQW010000362.1:0-4420 GCA_964521225.1 uncultured Roseobacteraceae bacterium | reverse complement strand
CAGTTTGCCATGCACATCATGGCATCCATAGTTATCGGTTTGGTGTGCGCATTCCCCTATGCTTTTTGGGAAATTTGGCGTTTTGTAAAACCGGGGCTTTATCCTGAAGAAGTGAAAGTTAGCCGAGGGGCAACTTTTTATGTCACCATGCTTTTCCTTACAGGTGTTTTCTTTGGCTATTATGTGGTTTCTCCGTTAGCAATTAATTTCTTATCGAATTATCAGGTAGATCCCAGTGTAATTAACGAATTTGATATAACTTCTTATGTGTCTACATTGGCAATGATGGTGCTCGCCTGTGGGTTAATGTTTCAGTTGCCTGTAGTCGTATATTTTTTAGCTAAAGTGGGTATTGTTACCCCTGCGCTAATGAGGACTTACAGAAAACATGCTTTAGTTGTAATTTTAATAGTAAGTGCGGTAATTACTCCTCCAGATCCAATTACGCAAATATTTGTTTCATTACCTATTTTTGGGCTATATCAAATAAGTATTTACATAGCAGCGGCAATCGAGAAAAAAAATGCGGCAACTTAACTACTACGTAAATCCCTTACGGACCTAGCCATTTTCTTTGGAGTATTCAATTAATTAAAACTCCGAAGGAAATGGTATTCAGCAAGTTTAACTCATCAAATTTATCAATTTTTAGAACACTCCCTCAAACACTAAGAGAAAGAATTACACCTGCGCATATAGATGTAATTGTAAGGCTAAAAACACACTTTTTAAGTAAGTTAACTTACACACAAAAATGCCAAATTACTCAAAATGAAATGGCAGGAATGCTCTATGAGCAGTTATTTTGGGAGAGAGGCTTTTCGCTTCAAGTAATCCTTGAAATACTAAGAGCCGAAGAAAGTTACTTCTTCAGCTCTTGTGAATTATTTATGGACGATGAATTTATGTATTCGGAAGCAGCCTAAAACTTATAAGCTTCGCTTAATTTCTTTTTGCTCGAATGCTTCAATAATGTCTCCTACTTTAAGGTCATTATAGCCTCTAATGCTAATACCACATTCAAAACCTTGTTTTACTTCGTTTACATCATCTTTATAACGCTTCATAGCATTTATTTCTCCTCCAGATTCGCCTCCGTATATGACAATACCATCTCTAACTATGCGTATTGTTGAATTTCTTTTTAAGAAACCATCTGTAACCATACAACCTGCAATAGTACCTACTTTACTAATTTTGAAGGTTTCACGTACTTCTGCATTACCTACAATAATTTCTTCAATTTCAGGAGCGAGCATGCCTTCCATGGCATCTCTTACATCGTTAATTGCGTCGTAAATCACAGAGTATAGTCTTATTTCTATTTCTTCTTTCTCGGCAATTTTTCGTCCTGAAGCGGTAGGGCGAACTTGGAAACCAATAACAATTGCATCGGAAGCACTTGCTAAAAGGATATCTCCCTCAGAAATAGCACCTACAGCTTTATGAATAATGTTAATTTCAATTTCATCGGTAGATAATTGCAGCAACGAATCTGAAAGGGCTTCTACTGAACCATCAAAATCACCTTTAATAATAACATTCAACTGCTGGAAATTACCAATTTCAATACGCTTACCAATATCTTTTAGCGTGGTTCGCTTAGTTGCTCTAATACTCTGCTCTCTCAGAATTTGCTGTCTTTTTGTAGCGATTTCGCGCGCCTCTCTTTCCGAGTTGAGAACATTTAACTTATCTCCTGCTTGCGGAGCACCGTTTAAACCAAGTACTTGTACTGGTGTCGATGGCCCTGCCTCTTTCATTTTTTTCCCTCGGTGGTCAGTCATTGCTTTTACCCTACCATAGTGAGGCCCTGCAAGCATTATATCACCAACTCGCATAGTACCTGCTTGTACTAACATTGTAGTTACATAACCCCGCCCTTTATCAAGTGAAGCTTCTATTACAGTACCTACAGCATTTTTATCTGGGTTGGCTTTAAGCTCTAATAAATCTGCTTCTAAAATCGCACCTTCTAATAAATCGTCAATTCCATCGCCTGTTTTAGCAGAAATATCGTAAGACTGATACTTTCCGCCCCAATCTTCAACTAAAATATTAAGATTGGAAAGTTCTTCCTTAATTTTATTAGGGTTAGCATTAGGCTTATCTACTTTATTAATAGCAATAACTATAGGTACGTTCGCTACTTGGGCATGATTAATCGCCTCTATAGTTTGGGGCATCACACTATCATCTGCTGCAATTACAATAATTACAATATCTGTAACTTTTGCTCCCCTTGCACGCATTGCTGTAAAGGCTTCGTGGCCAGGAGTATCCAAAAAAACAAGTCTTCTGCCGCTCTCTGTGTTTACACTATACGCACCAATGTGCTGTGTAATTCCGCCCGCTTCACCTTTCGCAACACTTGCCTTTCTGATATAGTCAAGAAGTGATGTTTTACCATGATCAACATGCCCCATAATTGTAACAATAGGAGCTCTATCTATTACATCTTCTTCTTTATCTACTTCTTCTAATTGTACTTCTGTATCTTCTTCAGCAGAAGATAATTCAACATCAAAGCCAAACTCATCGGCAATAATTGTAATTGAATCCGCATCTAAACGCTGGTTAATGGAAACAAACATTTTCATTGCTAAGCATCTAGAGATTACATCATTGACAGTTACATCCATCATGGTTGCAAGCTCATTTGCAGGAATAAACTCGGTAATTTTTAGTGTAGATGCATTTTCGCGTTCCTGCATTAACTCTTTTTCACGAGCTGCAAGGTTTGCCGAACGTTTCTCTTTTCTGTACTGTCGTTTGTTTTGAGTCTTGGTATCTTTATTACCTCCGCTCAGCTTTGCTTGGGTTTTCTTGAACGAAGCTTCTACTTCTTTCTGAGAAACCTCTTCTTTTTTAACACGACCCTTTCTCTTGTTGTTATTATTATTATTGCCGCTATTACTGTTGTTGCCGCTATTGTTGTTATTACTGTTACTATTATTAGAGTTATTAGAGTTTGCCGCCTTATTCTTATTCTCAGTGTTTTCTGTTTTAGGCTTCCCTTGTTGGTTATACAAGTTAGGCTTATTAACTCTTTCTCTTCTTACACGTTTACGCTTTCCTTTTCTCTCCTTGGAGTCGTCTGAAGATGCTACTGGTTTAACCTTTTTCTTATTGTCTGGTAAACTGATTTTACCTACTACTTTTAATCCTTTCAGTTTATCAGCCTTTGCTTCTATAACAGAAGCAGAGTCTGTTACTTCGTTAGTACCTACTCCAGTTATTATTTCTTCTTTACGCGTAGGTTTTTCAACGATAATTTTCTCCACTACTCGAGGTTTCTCTGTTTTTGCCTCTAAGGAGTCTTCTTTTTTAATTTCTTTCTGAGGCACGTTATCCTTTATTGGTGTTATCTCAACATTTTCTTCCGTTGACTCACTTGTATTATTTTTAACCTCTTCAATAGGTTTTTGCTTCTCTTTCTTAGGTGCTATAGTTTCACTTTCCTTGGCTACTATTTCTTCTTGCTTAGGTGCAATTTTTTCTTCTTCCGAAACTGTAGTTTTAGGAGGAATAGGGGCAGAAGCTTCAGCATCAGCTTTTTTAGTAACACTTTCCCGTTTCACTTCTTTACTATGAGTTATCGGAGGATTCTCACCCTTTGCTTTCTCGATAACAACTTCCGACGCTGGTTTTTCAGGCGCAGTTTCTTGTGGTTTTCTCTTCTCTTGCAAGTCGATTTTATCGACTACTTTGAGCCCAGGCAGTTGTACTCTTGAAATTTTTTCAGGTTCTTCTTTCTTAGTTTTTGCTGTAGGCACTTCAGCAGCCTTCTTTTCTACGTTTTCAGCAGTCTTTTCTTCTGTAAGAGGGAGAGCAGTAGTATTTGCAGTAGGGGTTGGTGTAAACAACTCTTCCTCAGGTTCTGTATTAGACTTTACTTCAGAATCTATAGTAGCAGAAGAGTGAGCATTGCCAATAGTTAAGCCTGCTGCTTCTTGTTTTACAGCCATAGAGGCCTCAAACTCTTTAACTAACAGGCTAAATTGCTCGTTTGTAATTTTTGCATTAGGTTTTAGACCTACATCATAGCCATGCTTGGAGAGGTGCTCAGAAATTGTTGAGATTCCCACATTTAGCTTTTTAGCTGCCTGACTTAGTCTGATCATTTTTTGATCTGTCATATTAAATTTTGCTCTTCTCTGTTTTTTTATAAATGGAGCGATTTGCTTGCGTTTCTTTGCTTAGCTTATGCTACCCTCAATTGTTTTGTTACCCAATATTACTTTACTACTCTAACTTCACTAGGCTACAAAATTAAGTTAAACCCACAACTACATAAGCTAGTATAGCATAGCTAATTACGCAAAGATATTATTATTAAGTTTAAATGTTAAATACAAAGCAAGATAGTCTGATTTTAACACTGAATAAGTAACAATTCTAAATAAAGAAAGGTCACCAT
>CAZFQW010000361.1:0-4431 GCA_964521225.1 uncultured Roseobacteraceae bacterium | reverse complement strand
TTTCATGAAATGTTTAATTTCTCTGAAAATCCAAGGATAACCAATGGCACCTCTTCCAATCATAATTCCGTCGATGCCGTATTTATTTCGATTTGCCAAAGCAACCTCAGGGCTATCAACATCGCCATTCCCAAAAATAGGGATGTGTATATCGGGGTCATTTTTTACCTCAGCAATAAACTCCCAATTGGCATTGCCTTTATACATTTGTTTGCGGGTTCGTCCGTGGATGGTAAGTGCTTGCACACCAACGTCTTGTAATCTTTTAGCAACCTCTCTTATTTTGATGGTGTCGTCGTCCCAACCTAGCCGTGTTTTTACAGTTACTGGCAATGTTGAGATTTTCACAATTTCATCGGTCATGTGTTGCATTTTGGGTAAGTCGAGCAAAATGCCTGCACCTGCACCTTTGCAAGCTACTTTTTTAACGGGGCAGCCATAGTTGATATCTAAAAGCTCTGGTTTCGCCTCGTGTGCAATCCTTGCGGCTTCTCGCATAGAGTCAATATTTTCTCCAAAAATTTGGATACCAATAGGGCGCTCATAATCATAAATATCTAGTTTTTGCACACTTTTATAGGCATCGCGGATGAGCCCTTCTGCCGAAATAAACTCTGTGTACATTAAATCTGCCCCGTTTTCTTTGCATACTGCACGGAAAGGAGGATCACTTACATCCTCCATGGGAGCAAGCAATAATGGGAAATCTCCTAATTCTAAATTACCTATCTTTGGCATAAACGGCATTTTTTAAAATCATTTAAGATTTAAGCGAGTTGTAAATACTTCTTACGATTAAAGCTTAATTATACCTGTTAAGTGTAAGAAGTACAAGGGGTTAATATTTGTTTTGGAAGTGCAAATTTAAGCGTAACATGGAAGGCGTACAAAAATCTACCACATATCGGTACTTTGTTTCTTTTGCTCTTGTATTAATCTCTCTTTTAATAGGATTATTAGTTGGCAGTTTTGCAAGTATTGCCGCCGGTACAGTTTTATGTATTGCAAAAGGTGAAGGAGTAGAAGTTTTAGCATTAGTGAATAATTCAAAAGATTACCCCAATTATCGTACAACGTTATTAGTTATACAGGGTGTATATAGCCTTTTTGCCTTTTTAATTACTCCTTATTTTGTGGTGAAATTTTTAGATAGATTTCCCTCCCCTTCTTTAAATAAAATACCTCATTCATGGATTTTCATGGTATTTTTCACTTTGGCAATTGTATTTATGTATTTCCCTTTGAGTAGCTATTTGGTTGTTTTAAACCAAAATATAGAATTTCCTGAGGCACTCAGTTGGTTAGAGAAGTCGCTACAAGAAAAAGAAGGGATTTTACAAGAAATGACACTTTTTCTTACCGATTTCGAATCTTTCCCTCAATTTCTTTTAGGGTTAGTTATTATTGCTGTAATTCCTGCCATAGGAGAAGAATATTTATTCAGGGGATTGATACAAAACCGTTTACTTCTACTAAGTAAAAATGTACATGTAGCAGTTTGGGTAAGTGCCCTCATATTTAGCGGATTCCACATGCAGTTTTACGGATTACTGCCTAGAATGATGCTTGGCGGCTTATTTGGTTATTTATATATTTGGTCTGGCTCTATGTTAATCCCCATTGTTGCCCATTTGTTTAACAACGGTTTCACGCTATCGATGATGTACTTCTATCGCACAGGCGAAGTGCCTATTAATATTGAAGAAACCGAGAATGTTCCTTGGGAAATAGCTCTACTCTCTTTAGTAATAGTGATTGGCTTAATGCTTACATTTAAGAAAAAATATGCTTTAACGAAGCCAAATGAAATATCTCAATTAGAACAAAACAATGAATAGCGATACTTTAAAAGGTTGGGTAAAAGTTTTTAGTACTAGAATGATTTTTAGAGCGGAGGCTGTAAAAGCTGCTTTGATATGGAATCAAGTTGGGGCGGTAATCATCAATAAGATGGATTCCTCTTATAATGACTTTGGTGAGCGAGAAGTGTATGTTGAAAAGGAAAATGAAGAAAAAGCCAAAAAGATTATTGACGATGAAGTACAATTTGAGGAGTAAGTCTGAGCTAACCCAAAGGTTTATTGCCGCACTGTTTGGTGCTATTGTTATTACAGGAAGCATCGCTTGGAACGAATGGGCATATTTTGGGATTATCTTTATCATTTGCGGATTCTGCTTGCACGAATTTTACTCGCTACTTGGTTTGCACGGTAACTTACCCCTTAAAACCTATGGAACATTAAACGGGCTTTTTTTATTTACACTTACCTTTCTGATAGAAAAAGAAATATGGCCTCACCAATATTATTTGTTCATTTTTTTAAGCCTTTCTGCGGTATATCTTATCAAACTGTATATTGTCCGCGATAAAAATCCTTTCGAAAATATAGCTTATACCTTCTTAGGAATATTGTATGTGGCAGTCCCTTTTGCATTGCTCAACATGGCTGTTTTCCTCGATGGAGAATACCACTACGAAGTCATTATTGGCTCATTGTTCATTTTATGGGCAAGCGATACAGGGGCATATTTCAGCGGGCGATTTTTTGGTAGAAGAAAACTATTCGAAAGAGTTTCCCCTAAAAAAACTTGGGAAGGGAGCATTGGAGGAGGGCTATTTGCGCTCTGTATGGGCTTCGGTTTTTCGCAATATTTCCACTCGTTAAACCTTTTACAGTGGTTGTGTATTTCTACAATTATTGTAGTTGCGGGCACCTATGGCGATTTGGTAGAATCTTTATTTAAAAGAAGTATACAAATTAAAGATTCAGGACACTCAATTCCTGGACATGGAGGCTTTTTAGACCGATTCGATGGCCTGTTGATTGCCTCGCCTTTTATAGTGGCATTTATTCGGTTATTTTAATCTTTCAAAAAAAAAACAATGGCAGAAACACTCGATATAGACTTAAAAGCTTCTAAAGCCGAGAAGTACGAACAACTTATTCCTCAATTGAAGGCAATGCTTCAAATTGAAAGCGACTTAATTGCCAACCTCGCCAATATCAGCGCAGCTTTAAAATATGGAATGGATTTCTTTTGGGTAGGTTTCTACTTAGTAAAAAACGAACAGTTGGTATTGGGCCCTTTTCAAGGGCCGATTGCATGTACCAGAATTATGAAAGGCAGAGGCGTTTGTGGCACTGCTTGGGAGAAAAACGAAACAATTATTGTTGAAGATGTCAACGCTTTTCCAGGGCATATTGCTTGTAGTTCTGCGTCTAAATCTGAAATTGTTGTGCCTATTGTAAGCCAAGGCGAAGTAGTTGCCGTGCTCGATGTCGATAGCGACCAATTGGCAGGTTTTGATGCAACCGATAAAAAATATTTAGAAGATTTAATTAGCTCGATTTCGTTTTAAAAATAAGCATAAACAAAAAAGTGTGGAAAAACCCGGCAACCATTAAGCCAAATACCAAATCGCCGGCAAGGTCGCTAGGCTTTATATTTTGAACGCTGTCTAAAATTTGTAGGTAAACATCTTCGCCCATTGTTTCAATGGTTTTTTCTTTGGTTGTTTCAAACAAGGTGAGCAAATCTTTCTGATGCATTGCAATCAGCTTTTCCCCTAAACTTGTATACTGCAAGTAGAGATACAAAGAAGCACTAGTAAGTAAGGCTGTAACTGCATTTACGGTAATCCCCAGAGTAATTCCTTCTTGTGCGCCCAAGCTGTATTGGTTCACGTTGTCTCTCTGGTATTTCATAATCCCAATAAAAAACAAAGCATATATACCTGTATACATCAGGTATTTTAACTGCGCCAAAGGGTTAGCCCCTAGTAACTGAACTACGATAATATAGCTTAAACAGGCAATTGTGGCGAGCAGCCCCGTAATTACTCCCGTTCTTAGTTTTACTTTATCCATAAATTAATGTGAGTTCCACGAAATTTTGTCTTGGAAAATAGTGCCTATGGCTTTTCCTTTTAAGGTTTCTCCAATAAATGGCGTATTATACGATTTTGATTGAATATGCTGTTTTTCAAAAATCCAAGAAGATTCAGTCTCGAAAATGGTAAGATTCGCCCTTTCGCCTTCTGCAATGGTAGGCATCGGTAACTTTAAAATATTACTAGGGCCTTGCGTGAACTTCTGAATGAGTGTTTCTGTAGAAATCGCTGGAGGCTTTACGCTATTCACTACTCCAAATGCAGTTTCAAGACCAAGAATGCCAAAATCGGCAAGATCAAATTCTAATGCTTTACTTTCCAAATCTTGTGGATGATGCCCCGAAACAATGGCATCAATGGTTCCATCTGCAATGCCTTCCCAAAGTGCTTCAATCTGTTTTTGTGTTCTGAAAGGAGGTTGCACTTTGTAATGGGTATCGAAAGAATGAAGCGACGTATCGGTAAAATAAAGCTGATGCGCTGCAACATCGGCAGTTACGGCTAAACCCTTCGCTTTTGCTTCTCTGATTAGTGCGACG